>JALYLZ010000075.1 GCA_030774015.1 Actinomycetota bacterium
CGCGCGAAGAGCCCCGCGCGGTCGGTTCCCAGCACCGTGGCCAGGAGGACCTCCGCGGAGGTCCGGGGGCTCTCGACCCCGTGCCGTTGCAGGTAGGAGGTGGCGCGATGAAGGACCTCGGATGGACGCATCAGGACACCGGTCAGTCCCGGCGGACCTCTCCGTCCCCCGCCAGCTGCTCGGTCCGGAACTTCGCCGTGAGCGCCTCCACGAACCTGTCGATGTCGCCGGAGAGCACGGCCTGGACGTCGTGCAGCTTCACGTCGACCCGGTGGTCGGCCACCCGGTTGTCGGGGAAGTTGTACGTGCGGATCTTCTCGGCTCGTTCGCCCGACCCCACCTGCTGCCGCCGGTCCTCCGCTTCCTTGCGCTGCTGCTCCTCCTGTTGCATGCGCAGGAGCCGGGCCCGGAGGTAGCGCATGGCCTTCTCCCGGTTCTGGAGCTGGGACCGTTCTTCCTGCATCTCCACCTTGATGCCGGTGGGCTTGTGGACGATCCGGACCGCGGAGTCCGTGGTGTTCACGGACTGGCCGCCGGGCCCACTGGACCGGTACACGGTGGTCTCGAGGTCCTCGGGGCGGATCTCGACCTCCACCTCCTCCGCCTCCGGCAGGACCGCCACCGTCGCCGTGGAGGTGTGGATGCGGCCGCCGGACTCGGTGACCGGGACGCGCTGCACCCGGTGGGTACCGGACTCGTGCTTCAGGCGCGAGTACGCACCCTTCCCGCGGACCTCCAGCACGACCTCCTTGAACCCGCCGAGGTCGGACGGCGACGCCGAAAGCACATCCGTCTTCCAGCCCATGCGCTCGGCGTACCGCCGGTACATCTCGAGCAGGTCGGCGGCCCACAGCGCGGCCTCGTTGCCGCCGGTCCCGGCCCGGATCTCGACGACCACGTCCTTCTCGTCGTTCGGGTCCGTCGGCACCAGCAGCCGCTCGACGCGGCCCCACAGGTCGGCGGCCCGCCGGTCGGCCTCGGCCGCTTCCTCCCGCGCGTAGGCGGCCATCTCCGGGTCGGACTCGTCCCGGGCCATGGCACGGGCCTCCTCGGCCTGCCGCGCCGCCTCCTTGTACTGGCGGTAGGGCAACACGACCTCGCCCAGCTCCGCGAACTGCTTGCCCAGCCGGCGGAGTCGCTCCGGGTCGGCCGCGACGTCGGCGGAGGAGAGCTCCGCCTCGAGCTGGCCGTACCGCGCTTCGATCTCATCCAGACGGGAATTCACGTCATCGATTATCCCGTCTGCGGCGCGCGCCGAACGGGCGCCCGGTCATCGCGTCCCCAGGCCGGGCCTACTCCCGCTCGTCGTCCTCCTCGCCGAACGAGGGGATGTCCGGCAGGGACAGCTCGATGGTCGGCGTGACCTCGGAGTCGTCCTCGGAGTCGTCCTCGGAGTCGTCCTCGGCGTACTCGCCCAGGTCGAGGGCCTCGCCGGCGGGAAGCTCGAAGGAGGCCGGCTCCCCGATGTCCGGGGCGCGCGTCCCGCCGGCCTGGAACCCGTTCGTCCCGAAGCCCGAGGGGGCCTCCACGTCGCCGAAGGTCCGTGGCCGCAGCTCCGTGTCGTCGAACAGCGGCTGGCCCGTCCCGGTTCCCTCGTAGCTCGGCCCGCCGGCGAACTCGGCGAACAGGTCGGTCTCGGCCGAGGGGACCCCGAACGGGTCCTGGCTCTCGAACGGGTCTTCCGGCCCCTGCCATGAGGCCCTTGCCTGGGGCTCGATGGGAGCCGCGGACGGGGGCCCGGTGGGAGCCGCCGACGGCTCCGGGGGCCGAGCCGCGCGCGGTGGTTCGGGCTGCTCGGGTGGCTCCGGCGGAGCCGACCACAGGTCTCGGGAACCACCCAGCGGGAACACCGGCGTGGTCTCCACGGTGGCGTCGATGCCGTCCACCAGCTCCGTGAGCCGGGTGCGGGTGGCCCGGAGCTCGGTCACCAGCATGTCCCGCTGGCCGATCAGGGCCCCGATCACGCTGTTCGCCTCGGTCCGGGCCCGCTCCAGGGTCTGCGCCGCCTCCGCCTGCGCCTGCTCCAGGGTTCGGGCCGCCTCGGTGCGAGCGCGGAGGGACTCCTCCTCCGCCTCGCGCCGCATCCGCTCCGCGCCGGACCGGGCCTCGCTCCGGATCCGATCCACCTCGGTCTCGAGGTCGTCCAGCTTGCGGCTGGCCTCTTCCTCCGCCTCGCGCTGGATGCGCTCGGCCTGCTCCTCGGCCGTTCGCATCAGCTCGGCGACGCGCGCCCCCATCCTCCCGTACGGGTCGATGGGCTGCTCCGCCCGGCGGGCCGCCGCGTCGAGCTCCTCCCGGGCCGTGTGCAGCTCCGCCTCGAGCTGCTCGATCCACCCGGCGATCTGTTCCAGGTAGGCCTGCACCTGGTCGGGATCGAACCCCCGGCGGACCACGGCGAAGCGCCGCTTCCGGACGCCCTGGGGTGTGCGGCGGGCCGAAATGTCCATGTCGAGGACGGACACTGGTGACCTCCTTTGCCGTTGGCCGGCACGTGCCGGACCGCGGTCAGGACAGGCTCAGGGGGCCGCCTGATGCCAATGTATCCCGCTCGTCCCGGATTTCAACGATTTCGGAGCACGAAGGTGTCGAGCACCGTTCCGCCGACGCCGACGGCCTGGCCCGTCAACCGGGACGCCGTGGCGCTCAGGTACAGGAACCCGTGGTCCGTGTCGTTCGCGGCGACCGGGCTCGGCGTCCCGGCCGGGCATGGGCCCACCGGGTAGAAGTCGGCGCCGCCCTCCCCGTCCACGACGTAGGTGACGCCTGACTTCGGAGCGAACCGCTGGTAGTCGTGGTCGTGGCCGTTCACCACCAGGTCGACGTGGTAACGCGCGAACAACGGGACCCACCGGGCGTCGACCTCCGGCGTGGACTGGTGGAAGCCGCAGCTGTACGCGGGCTGGTGGAACACCACCACCGTCCACGGCGCCGTGGCCGCGCCGAGGGTCCGCTCGAGCCATGCCATCTGAGAGGCATCGTCCGGCTGGTTCGCGTCGAGCACCACGAACTCGACAGGCCCGACCGTCCGCTCGTACCACCGCCCCGGCACGTGGAAGGCCCGCAGCTCCGGTGCCCCATCCGCCGTCTCCACGTCGTGGTTCCCGAGCGTCCACACCACCGGCACGCCGAGCCGGTCCACCCACCCATACGGCGCCGTCCACGCCGCGTGGAAGTCGCCGGGGCTTCCCGAGTCGTACACGTTGTCCCCGAGCGTCACCAGCCCGTCGAACGGGCGTCGGCGGACCCACTGGCGCATCGACGCGGCCACGGCGGACTCCGCCGCATCCTGGGTTCCGAAGTCGCCGATCAGGGCGAACCCGTACGCCCCCGAGTGGGGCGACCGAGGTGGGATCGGTGGCGGCGACGCGCCGGTTCCATGCCGTGGCCCGCTGCTCCCGGCGCACGCCACCAGCGCGGCGAAGAGCCCGACCGCCACCAGTCGGGTCGCGCTCCTAGGCGGGCGCACTCGCCGTCTCGGCCTCCCGGCGCAGGACTTCCTGGAACGACGCGATGGCGACCTCGATCTGGTCGTGGTCCGGCGGCTTGGTGGTGATCTTCTGGAGCCACAGGCCCGGAGCCATGAGCGCCCGCATCACCAGCGATCGATGGAACTTCGCCCCCAGGCGGAGCAGCTCGAACGCGATGCCGGCGATGACCGGGATGGCCACGATGCGCGAGAGCACCCGCCACACCAGCGGAGGGTTCCCGAACACCGCGAACACGAAGATCGTGAGGATCATCACGATCAGCAGGAAGTTGGTGCCGCACCGCACGTGCAGCGTGGAGAAGCGGTCCACGGCCTCGGGCTCGAGCGGCGCGTCATGCTCGTACGCGGCGATGGTCTTGTGCTCAGCGCCGTGGTACTGGAAGACGCGCTTCACGTCCTTCATCCGGCCGATCAGGGCCAGGTAGCCCAGGAACAGCGCGACGCGGAACACGCCCTCCAGCGCGTTGACGACGACGCTCGAATGCACCCGGTGCTGGGCGTACCGGAACAGGATCGCCGGCCCCGCGATGAACACCCCCACGAAGAACACGATGGCCACCGTCATCGACACGGCCATCTGGCGGCGGGTGAGCCGCTCCTCCTCCGGCTGCGACTGGTTCGCCGAGATCGTGAGGGCCCGGATCCCGATGGACATGGCCTGCCCCAGGGCCAGGATGCCCCGGAAGCCCGGCGCCTTGAGGAACGGGAACCGGTTGCCGATCGTGCGGACGCCGTGCGATTCCAGGTGCATCTGGCCGTCGGCCCGCCGCACCGCCACGGCCCAGTGGTCGCGGCCGCGCATCATGACGCCTTCGATGACGGCCTGGCCACCGTACAGGTGGTTCTCGCGGACCGGCTTGTCCTGGTCTGGAGCGTCCTCGGGCATGGCTACGGCGACGCCCGCCGCCTAGCCGGGCTTCTTGGCGTAGCGCCGCTGGAACCGCTCCACCCGGCCGCCGGTGTCGACCAGCTTCTGCTTGCCCGTGTAGAACGGGTGGCAGTTCGAGCAGATCTCAACGCGCAGCTCGGACTTGGTGGAACGGGTCTGGAACGTGTTGCCACAGGAGCAGTGCACCGTGGCCAACTGGTAGTCGGGATGGATTCCCTGCTTCATCGTCTCGCCTTTCGGGGTTTGAGGTCTCTATTGTGTCAAACGCCCGGGCATTCCCGCGGGCTCTTGGCCGGGCCGGTCATGGCAATGTGGATGGTACGATGCTGCCATGCGTACCACCATCGATTCGGGCGGGCGGGTCGTGGTCCCGAAGCCGATGCGCGACGCGCTGGGCCTGCGGCCGGGATCGGATGTCGAGGTGTCCATGCGCGACGGCCGCGTTGAGATCGAGCCGGCCATCGTCCCCATGCGCCTGGTGAAGCGACGTGGCGTCACGGTGGCAGAGGCCGGGGTTCCGCTCCCGCCCCTTTCCGCAGCGCAGGTCCGGGAGGTCCAGGAGCAGGCGCGGCGTTGAACGCGGTCGATACCAGCGTGGTGGTGGCTGCGTTCGCAAGCTGGCACGAATCCCACGCCCGCGCTGCGGAGGCCATCGCGGCGCGTCCCCGGTTGATCGCCCACGTGGCCACGGAGTCCTTCGCAGTCCTCACCCGCCTCCCGCCGGCGTATCGGTCCCCCGCCGCGCTCGTGGTGGAGTTCCTGGCCAGCAACTTCCCCCAGAAGGCCGTCGTCCTTCCGGGGACTGAGCACCACGGGTTCCTGAGACGTGCGGCCGATTCGGGGATCAGGGGGGGTGCGATCTATGACGCGCTCGTCGCGGCCGCCGCGAAGCACGAGGGACTCGATCTGCTCACGCTCGACGAGCGTGCCCTGCCCACCTACGAACGTCTGGGCGCCACCATTCGCTTCCTGGGGTGAATCCGCTCGGGCTCTTGAACAATGCGCCCGGCCGCGCGTTCATGTATCGGTCGATGCCATCGGGGAGGAGCGACGCTCGGAACGAAGCCGCCGAGACCGAACCTGCCCCGGCGGGGTCGGCCGACGCCGAGGTGGAGCGGCTGTTCCGCGCCGAGCACCGGCGGCTGCTGCGGGCCCTGTACCTGCTCACCGGCGGCGACCGGGCCGAGGCGGAGGACCTCATGCAGGAGGCGTTCGTGAGGGTGCTGCAGCGGTGGGACCGGATCCGGCGGATGGACGACCCGACCGGCTACCTGTACCGGACGGCGATGAACGCGTTCCGGAGCAGATGGCGGCGCCGCGGGGTGGAACGGCTGCGCCGACCGACGCCGGTGACCCCGCCGGATCCCATCCAGGCGGCCGAGGACCGCGACGCCATCCTGCGGGCCCTCCGGGAAGTGCCTCCCCGGCAGCGCCTGGCCCTGGTGCTGACCGAGTTCCTGGACCTGCGGCCACCCGAAGCGGCCGCCGTCCTCGGCGTCGAGGAGGTCACGGCCCGCAGCCTGGCCTCCCAGGCCCGGGCTCGGATCCGTCGAGCGCTGGAGCTCGCCGATGAGTGACCTCCGAACCCTCCTCGAGCGGGCGACCTCCGGCGTGGAGCCTGGGCCCGACGCGTGGGACGGCATCCGGGCCCGGGAACGCCGGCGCCGCCGGAATGGGAGGCTCGTGGCCGGGACTGTCGCGGTCGTGGTCGCAGCGGGCGGGCTGGCCGCGGCGATCGTCTCGCTTCACCCTTCCTCGCCGCCCGCGGCGACCGCCCCGACGACCGCGCCTCCCTCGCCCGAGTCTCCCCCGCCTTCAGCCACCCCCGTCAGCGTGACCGTGCACGCGCAGGGCTTCCCCGCAACGTGCACGGCGACGCTGGCCAGTTCGCAGGTCCGTCCGGGCGACTCCGTTTCCATCGCCTATTCCGTCCAGAACGGTTCGGACCGGACCCTCTACGCAGGTCGGTTCGACCCGTTCGACGCGACCTTCGGGCGTCTCCGGGTCGAGGACCGTTCTGGAAGCGTCCTATTCGACACGCAGACCCGCCACTTCGGCCAGGAAGGTCCCGGTCCGACGCCACCGCAGCCGCTACAGGCCGGGGACTCCATGGAGCTCAGCAGCGAGTCGGTGGTCGTTCGGTGGGCGGGTCCCCTTCGTCTCCTCGGTTCCTGTCCGGCCGTCGAGCAGAGCACGTCGGGCTCGGACCCACTCATGTGGCCGGCGTTTGCGCCGTTCGATCTCACCGTCATTCCGGAGGGCCCCGCGCCGGAAGCGCATGCGGCAATGGCCCGGGCGGTGGCGGCGACAGGAGGCTTGTTGAACTCCTGCCGACCGGGACCGAATGGCGAGCCTACGGACGGCATCCTGTACGCGCCGGCAATCGGAAGCGGCGCCCCGCTGCGTTTCCAGCCCGTGCCGTTGGAGACGACGTGCTGGGCCGACGTCCGGCCCGGCCCCGGCTTCGTCGACATCACGCTCTTCTTCTCCAGCCCGCGGGGCACACCCCCGCCCGCGCCGTCGGGACCGACGGGAATACCATCGCTGGGTCCCGGACGGCCCGCGGAGGTCGGCCGATGGGAGGTCGTGGTAACCCCCTCTTCTGCGGTCACCGCCGAGTTCCCAAGGTCGATCGGGCGATCGCCCGACGGCGGGGACATCGACTATGCGTTCACCGACGGCAGATGGGAGATCGACGGGACGGGATGCGGCGCCGGCAGCTTCTTCGCCGGGCCGGTGGTGTTCTTCCCGCCGCCAGGGGAACACGCCTGCGACGCGCTGCCGTGAGCATTCCCCTTCAGCTGTAGCTGAGGCCGTAGTCTTCCATCAGCCCTTCGACGTAGCGGTGGAACGCCAGGTGGTCGCTCCGAAATTCCCGCTCCTCCCCGTCCTTGCGGGCGGTGACGACGTCGAAGGACGTCGAGCCCTCGCGCTCCTCGCGGATGGCGACCGGTTCCCAGCCATCGGCTATGGCCGACTGGAGCTCCGCCATCACAGGGTCGTCGCCCCAGCCGGCCACTAGCTCACCGGCGCCTTCGCGATCTCCTTGAGGAACTGCTCGTTGGACTTGGTGGCCCGGATCTTGTCGATGAGCAGCTCCAGCGAGGCGCCCGGGTCCAGCGCGTGCAGCACGCGCCGCAACCGCCACACCAAGGCCAGCTCCTCGGTCGACATGAGCAGCTCCTCCTTGCGGGTGCTGGAGGCCTCCACGTTGATGGCCGGGAAGATGCGCTTCTCCGACAGGCCCCGGTCCAGGCGGATCTCCCAGTTCCCGGTGCCCTTGAACTCCTCGAAGATGCCCTCGTCCATCCGGGAGCCCGTCTCCACCAGCGTCGAGGCGATGATGGTGAGCGAGCCGCCCTCCTCGATGTTCCGCGCCGCCCCGAAGAACCGCCGGGGGGGGTACAGCGCGGTCGAGTCGATGCCGCCGGACAGGATCTTGCCCGACGCCGGCGCGGCCAGGTTGTAGGCCCGGGCCAGCCGGGTGATCGAGTCGAGCAGGATGGCCACGTCCTGGCCCATCTCGGCCAGGCGCTTGGCCCGTTCCAGCACCAGCTCGGTGACCTGGATGTGCTGGTCCGGTGGCTTGTCGAAGGTCGAGTAGACGACCTCGGCCGCCTCCACCGTCCGCTGCCAGTCGGTGACCTCCTCCGGCCGCTCGTCCACCAGAAGGACGATCAGGTGGATGTTGGGGTCGGCGCTCAGGAAGCCGTTCGCGATCTGCTTCAGCACCGTGGTCTTCCCCGCCTTGGGCGGGGACACCACCATGCCGCGCTGGCCCTTCCCGATGGGGGCGATGAGGTCGATGATGCGCTCGCTCACCCCGGTCGGGTTGTGCTCCAAGCGGACCCGCTCGTCGGGGAACAGCGGCGTCAGCTTCTCGAACACCGGCCGCTGCTTCGCCTCCTCGGGGTCCATCCCGTTCACGTTGTCGATGCGAAGCAGCGCGAAGTACTTCTCGTTGTCCTTGGGCTGGCGGATCGCACCCGTGACGGTATCGCCCTTGCGGAGGGCGAACCGGCGGATCTGCGACAGCGACACGTAGACGTCGGTTTGGCCCGGCAGGTAGCCGGAGGTGCGCAGGAAGCCGTAGCCCTCGGGCAGGACGTCGAGGATGCCGGTGCGGACCGGGGCCTCCGCGAGCTCCTGCTCGCGCTGCTCCATCTCCCGCTGCCGGCGCTCCTCGCGCTGACGGCGCCGCTCCTCCCGGGTGGGCCGGCGGTTGCGGGGCCCACCGGGACGCATGTCGCCGTCCTCCGACTGACCTCGCTGCTCGCGCTGCTCCCGAGGTTCACCCTCGCGAGTCTCCGTGTCGACCGACCCGGAGGGCTCCGGCGAGCCGTCGCCGTCCGATTCGGCCTCGAGCGCCCCGCCGGCCTCGCCGTTCGGGCTCTCCGGCCGCTCGGTCGTGTCGACCTCGGTGGCCACGCCGCCCGAGCTCGCCTCGGCAGCGGCGGAAGCCGACGCGGTCGCAGCGCCCTGCCCGTCGCCGTCCTCGGACCCCCCGTCTCGGGAAGCCCGGTCGACGATGGCCTGGATCAGCTCACCCTTGCGCATTCTTTGATGTCCCTCGAGACCGAGGCTCTCCGCGATGGTCTGAAGCTCGGAGATCACCTTCCCCTCGAGGACGGATTTGTCCAGCATGCGGGACTCCACGTTCTTAAGCTCCTTCCTTGGTGCCTGGCGGGACCACCCCGAGCTCCTGATGGAGCTTCTCCCAGTCGGCCGTGAACTTGGCCAGGCCGATGTCGGTGAGCGGGTGGCTCACCAGCTTGGTGAACACGTCATATGGCATGGTCGCGATGTCCGCCCCGGCCAGGGCGGCATCCACGATGTGCATGGGGTGCCGGAGCGAGGCGGCCAGGACCTGCGTCTCGTAGCCCTGGATGTCATAGATGTCGCAGATCTGCCGGAGGGCATGCATCCCGTCGGCGGCGGCGTCGTCGATCCGGCCCAGGAACGGCGACACGATGTACGCCCCGATCTCGGCGGCCAGGATGGCCTGGGCCGGGGAGAACACCAGCGTCACGTTGATGCGGATGCCCTCGCCGCCCAGCCGCTTGCCGGCCTCAAGGCCCGCGGGGGTCATGGGCACCTTCACCACCGCGTTGTCGCCCATCGCCGCAAGCTTCAGGCCCTGCTCGTACATGGGCCCGGCCTCGGGCTCGGTGGTCTCCAGGGACACGTCGCCCTGGACCTCGGCCAGGATCTCCTTCCATACCCGCTCCACGTCCTCGTGCTCGCGGGCCACCAGCGTGGGGTTGGTGGTCACGCCCGAGAGCACCCCCCACCGGTTGATCTCGCGGATCTCCTCGATGTGCGCGGTGTCGAGAAACAGCCTCATCCCGTCCTCCCGTCGAACTCCACGATCCGCCCGGCTCCGTCCCCGGCCGCCGCCTCCTGCGGGGCACGCCGGGCGGCCCGCTGCACCACCAGGTCGATGACCGCCGCGATGGCCTGGTCCAGGTAGTGGTTGGAGATGATCGGCACGCCGTGGGACAGCGCCTGGCTCTTGATGTACTTCTGGACCTTCCTGATCTTGTCGAACCCTCGCTCGTAGCGCTCCACGGGCCGGGTGGGCATCTCGGCCGACCGCACCGCGAAGTGCAGGCGGTGCGTGGGCTCGTCGTCCACCGACACCACGCACTGCACGGCCAGGCACCGGTCGGCGTACGCGTCGATGTCGATGAACCCGGGAACGATGTGGGCACCCTCGAGGATCAGGCTGGTGCGCTCGACGACGGCCCGCTCCATGAGCGCGTTCAGCCCCACCGACACCGTTGCCGTCTGTTCACGAAAACCAACGATCACCTTGTCCGTATTCCGCATCGGGGGTTCCCGCAGCGCCGTGTCGGCGTCGAACGAGGACGTGTGCAGCGTGGGCATGAGCTCCCGGGAGAACATGGCCCGCATGACCTCCCGGATGGCGTCGGTGGCCACCACGCGCACGATCCCCAGCCGGGCCGCCAGTTGCGTGGCGATGGTGGACTTGCCCACGCCGGTCGCTCCCCCGATCAGCAGCACGAGGGGGGTGTCGAGGCGCTCCACCTCCTGCCACCGCAGGTAGTTCTTGGCGTAGCGCTCCCCGGCCACCTCCTCCAGGACGCTGACGGTCACCTGGTTCAGCTCATGGCTGGTCACCGAGGGAACCGGGCGGTCGAGCAGCACCTCCTCGATGCGCTCGGCCACCTGGTAGGCGCGATAGGGCGCCAGCCCGGTGACCATGACCCGCGACGCCATCAGGCCCTTGGAATAGGGCAGGCCCTGTTCACGGTCCGAGATCACGATGTGGGAGCTTCGCTGGTCGTTCTTCATGGATTTCGTCTCGCGTGCCGGGCCACCGCGCGCTCCAGGGTCTCCTCGAGCAGCGCGGGGAGCTCGGGTCCGTCCGAGACCGTCACTGCGCGGTTGTCCACGAACACCACCTCCGCCCCGCGGGCCATGGCTCGCTCGGAGGCCACGTCCACGGCGGCGGCTTTCAATTCGGTCAGCAGCATGTCGTAGCCTTCGGCCCGCTCCAGGTCCTCCACCAGTGCCATCCGGTCGGCGAGGTGGGTGCTGTGTCCCACCACCCGGCACCCGAACTCGGATTCCAGATGGGCGACCTGCCTTGCAGCCACCTCTTCCGGCGCTGTTGTGGTGAAGTACACGGCCCTTCCCCGCACATCTCGGAGCGGCGCCGGTTGGAAGTCCGTGACGACGAACCGGGCATCCCCGTTGAGCCGCTGGACGTGGGATTCGAGAGCGAAGAGTTTCTTCGGCCCGGAACTCGGGCCTGAAGCCATTGTAACCACGAACAGGTCCGATAGCAATATCCGGAACGGGCCCAGGTACCCGCCGATGTATTCCTCGGGAACCTGCGCCGGCGCGACCAGCACGGCGGCATCCCAGGGGATGGGCGGGACGGCGGAACCGCTTCCCTCCAGGATGATCACGCCCGCTCCCAACTCCAGGGCCAGGTCGGCCGCCTCGCGGACGTTGGTGACGAACGGTGCGCCGGCCAGGCCACCGCCGCTCCGCCGCGCCCCCACCGTGGGGACGCCCGTGAACAGCGCGTCCTCCAGGTAGTCGGAGGCTGCGTGCTGGCCCCGGCGCACCAGGTCCAGCAGGGACTCCACGGTCACGCTGCCCGCTTCGGCCACCTGCGGGGCGGCCGGGCCGCCGCGCCCCATGGCCACCACGACCGGATGGAGGCCCGCGGCGTCCGCCACCCGGGCGGCCTCTCCGGCGATGGCGGTCTTGCCGGTGCGCTTCCCGGTGCCGATGACGGCGAGGGTCGGGACCGGGAGCGGGGCCGCCCACACCGGCGGGTCCAGCCGGAAGTCCGGTCCCAGGTAGGGCACACCGCGCGACAGCGCCACCGCCGCCAGCTCCATGCGTTCCCGGTACCCCAGGATCGGTTCGTCCGAGAGGTCGAGCACGGCCTCGGGGCGATCGGGCTCGTCGGTCCCGAGGGCCGCGGCCAGCGAGGCCATCCGGTCGGCGCCGGCGGCCACGGTGGGGACGCCGAGGTCGGGCGGCTCGGCACCGGAGACCTTCTCGGTCCCGCCCAGGAACAGCGCGCCGACCACCTCGTGGCCCATGCTGCGGGCGGCCTGGATGCCCCACCGGGTGACCGGCGGATAGTGCTCACCGTCCACCAGGACCAAGACCTTCATCGGACGATCCCCCGCCCCCGCCTGCGCTGCGCTCGCTCGGGGCGCTCGACCCCGGGTCCGCTACTTCCGCGGACCGCCGCTGCGCGCCTCGACCGGCTCCTGGATGAGCTTCTCGATCTCGCGGTAGTACTGGTGCCCGGTCGACAGGGAGAAGTGCGCCAGCACCGTCTGCCCCCCGAACGGGTACCTCCGGGAGATCTTGACCTCGTCTCCCTCGAACTCCAGGACGTTGTAGCAGGGCTTGGTGTGGCCGCGAAGGCGCAGCGAGGACACCGTGCCCGCGTTCGCGACGTAGATGGTCTCCAGCCGCCACACGTACGGGACATGTTTGTGGCCGGAAAGCACCACGTTCACCCCGGAGGTGATCAGGACCTCCAGCAGGTCGCCCGCATCCATCACCGTGCTGCGCTCCCGCCCCGTCCCCGGGACGGGGAGCAGGTGATGGTGCAGCGCGAAGACCTTGAGGTCGGCCGGGGCGGCGAAGTTCTCCCGGATCCACTCGTAGCGCTCGCGGCCGATCTGGCCCTCGTTCAGGTCCGGCTCCGAGGAATCCGCCCCCACCACCCGGACCCCCCGCACGTCGCGCACCCAGTACCGCTCCCCGATCAGCTCCTCGAAGTGGACATAGCCCACGTTCCGGGCGTCGTGGTTGCCGGGGACGATGTGGACCGGGGCCCGGATCCGGGAGAGGTAGGCGATGCAGTTCTTGTACTCCTGGCGGTAGCCCTCGTTGGTGAGGTCGCCGGTCAGGATCACGGCGTCGGGCTCGAGCTCGTTGAGCTCGACGATGACGCGGTTCATCAGGTTCGGGACGAAGAAGGGCGATCCCACGTGCGGATCGGAGATGTGGGCGATGGTGACCACGCCAACAGTGTATCCGCGGAAGGCCGGGGCCTAACGCGGCCGGGGCGTCCCGCCGGGCCTCAGTTGTCCGGCTTGCGGGGGCGGATCCGCTGGAGGGTCCGCCGGGCCCGGTGCTGGCGATGGCGGATCTCCGCGTCGCGGATGGCCCGGACGTCCTCCTCGAAGGACCGCCGGCCGTGCTCCGCGAACAGCTCCCTCCGGCGCTGCTGCACCCACAGGAACAGGTCGCCCTCCCGGGCTCGGGGAAACAGCTCGAACAGTCCCGCGTTGTGGATGGCGACCACCCCGGCCAGGTAGACCCAGTCGTACCAGTCCGCGGCGATCTCCTCGGGAGGGAGGACCTCGCCCCGTTCCATCATCAGGTGGTAGCCGTGGATCTTGACCTGCTCCAGCAGCTCGACGTACCCGTCGGGCCGGCTGAGGTCGATGTGGGCCTCGGGCCGGGCCCGCTCGAGGCCGCTCTCCTCCATGAACAGCCCCTCCTGCTCCCGGAAGATGATCCGGGCGATGTCGGCGTCCGGAGGGAGGGGGAACCGGGTCCGAAGGCGCGTGACGTCCGCGTCGATGAACTCCGTGCCGAGCTGCTTGGCGATGGCCACCCGAGCCCCGCCACCATGCGTAGGGCGGTGGTCTTGCCGCAGCCGGACGGGCCCACCAGCACCATGAACTCGGCATCCTCGATGCCGAGGCTCATCGAGAAAACGGCCTGTGTGCCGTCCGGGTAGACCTTGTCGATCTTCTCGAGCGCGATCTCTGCCATCGCCCTCCCCGACCCCGCGCGGATTTCGTCATGGAACACCACCGCCCACAGACCGTCAAATCAACGCGGCCGAGAGGAAGCATCGCCTCGGTTCCCTGCCAGACCGGCGCCCCTTCGCGTCCTACAATGGCAAGCGATCACGCCACCCATGGGCGACGACGACTCCCTTCCCCGGAGCACCGCCGTCCCGCCACCGGACGAGCTCTGGCGGGCCGACCTGCCTGTCCGCCGCAGCCCGTTCCCGCCGATCGCCGAGTACGGCTTCCTGGCCGACGGCGAGGCCACAGCGCTGGTGGCCCCGTCCGGGAGCGTGGAGTGGCTGTGCCTCCCCCGGCCCGACAGCCCCAGCGTGTTCGGGGCGATGCTGGACCGCGCGGCGGGGTTCTTCCGCCTGGGCCCGGCCGACCAGATGGTCCCCAACTCGCGCCGGTACCTCCCGGGGACGATGGTGCTGGAGACGAGCTGGGGGACGCGGGGCGGCTGGATCATCGTGCGCGACGTCCTGGTGATGGGACCGTGGCACGACGAGGAGGAGCGTTCCCACACCCATCGGCGTGCCCCCACGGACTACGACGCCGATCACGTGCTGCTGCGCATGATCCGGTGCGTGAACGGCGAGGTGCAGATCACGCTCGATTGCGAGCCCGCGTTCGACTACGGACGCACCCCCGGGTCGTGGGAGTACGAGGGGGACGGCTACCACCGGGCGGTGTGCCGAGCGGACGGCGTCGATGTCGAGCTCCGGCTCACCACCGACCTGCGGCTGGGGTTCGAGGGCCCCCGGGCCATCTCCCGAACCCTGGTCAAGGAGGGCGACGTCCGCTTCTGCGCGCTGTCCTGGACCGAGCACCCGTCGCCCACGTCGTACGGGGATGCCTACAAGCGGCTGGTGTGGACCGCCCACCACTGGCAGCACTGGCTGGACCGCGGGGATTTCCCGGACCATCCCTGGCGGACCCATCTCCAGCGGAGCGCGCTCACCCTGAAGGGCCTCACCTACACCCCCACCGGGGCGCTGCTCGCGGCGGCCACGACGTCGCTGCCGGAGGCCCCCGGCGGGGAGCGGAACTGGGACTACCGCTACAGCTGGATCCGCGACGCGACGTTCGCGCTGTGGGGGCTGTACACGCTCGGCTTCGACTGGGAGGCGAACGACTTCTTCTACTTCGTGGCGGACGCGGCAGAGGGCGAGGAGAACCTCCAGATCATGTACGGGGTCGGGGGGGAGCGGGAGCTGGAGGAGCGGGAGCTCGACCACCTGTCCGGGTACGAGGGGGCCCGCCCCGTCCGGGTGGGGAACGCCGCCTACAAGCAGCGACAGCACGACGTGTGGGGCGCGTTCCTGGACTCGGTGTACCTGCACGCGAAGTCACGGGACCACCTGCCGGAACGGGTGTGGCCGCTGCTCGTCAAGCAGGTCGAGAACGCCATCGCCAACTGGGACAAGCCCGACCAGGGGATCTGGGAGGTCCGGGGCGACCCCAAACACTTCACGTCCTCCAAGCTGATGTGCTGGGTGGCGTGCGACCGGGGGGCCCGGCTGGCCAGGCTCCACGACGAGTTCGACCTGGCGGAGCAGTGGCAGAAGGTGGCCAACGAGATCCACGCCGACATCTGCGAGCACGGCCTCGACGAGCGCGGCGTGTTCGTCCAGCACTACGACACGAACGCCCTCGACGCGTCGCTGCTGCTGATGCCGCTGCTGCGGTTCCTGCCTCCGGAGGACCCCCGCATCCGCGAGACGGTCCTGGCGATCGCCGAGGAGCTGACGGAGGACGGCCTGGTCCTCCGGTACCGGACCGAGGAGACCGACGACGGCCTGTCCGGGCGAGAGGGGACCTTCACCATCTGCTCGTTCTGGATGGTCTCCGCGCTGATCGAGATCGGCCAGTTCGTCGAGGCGCGCGAGCTGTGCGAGAAGCTGCTGTCCTACGCCAGCCCGCTGGGGCTGTACGCCGAGGAGATCGACCCCCGGACGGGCCGGCATCTGGGGAACTTTCCGCAGGCCTTCACCCACCTGGCCCTGATCAACGCCGTGATGCACGTCATCCGGGCCGAGGAAGGCGAGGAAGGCGGTTTCGAGCCCGCCCGAACGTATTAGCCCTCAGAGCGACGCGTCACCCGGGCCCATCGGTCAGTCTCTCTCCTCTCGGACGTATCAAATGCATGTCCTCTCTAGGTGAGCAACTTGACTGACCTAGGACCGGTGATCTCGCTTACCTGACGCATATGAATACGCTGCGAGCACGTAGCCACCGAGCAGTCCCGCAGTTGCTATCCAACCCGGAGCGGTATGCGCCGATCTGGTGGAGCGACGAATCGGTGCCCCCGTCAGGCGCGCCGGATTGACAGACGTGACTCCCACCTGGACTTGTCCCATTTGGGCAGACATACGACGCTGGGTACAGGCAGCAATGCAGAGGGCGACAACAAAGACCGCTATGCCAATGCCACCAACAACTTGCGGCCTGAGCGTGGACGATCCCCGCCTCATGGGCTCACCCCGCCAGTCGGCTCACCGCGTGGAGCTTGTTGTGCGCGTCCAGCGCCGCGACCTTGTAGGACTCCGCCAGCGTGGGGTAGTTGAACACCGCGCCGGTCAGGTAGTCGAGCGTCCCGCCGTTGCCCATGACGGCCTGGCCGATGTGGACCAGCTCGGTGGCGCCGGTTCCCAGCACGTGGACGCCGAGCAGCGTGCGGTCCTGCGGCGACACCAGGATCTTCAGCATGCCGTAGGAGTCGCCCAGGATTTGGCCCCGCGCCAGTTCCCGGTAGCGGGAGATGCCCACCTCGTAGGGGATGGCCGCGTCGGTCAGCTCGGCCTCCGTCTTCCCCACGAAGCTGATCTCGGGGATCGTGTAGATGCCGATCGGCAGGAGCTCCTGCATGTCGCTGACCTCCTGGCCCAGGGCGTCCAGGGCCGCGATCCGCCCCTGCTCCATGGCCGTGGCGGCCAGGCTGGGGAACCCGATCACGTCGCCCACCGCGTAGACGTGCGGGACGTCGGTCCGGAAATGGCTGCCCACGCGGATGCGGTCGCGGTCGTCGGCGTCGAGTCCCGCCCTGGCCAGGTCCAGGGCGTCGGTGGCGCCCTCCCGGCCGGCGGAATACAGCACGGCCTCCGTGGCGATCCGCTTCCCGCTGGCCAGGACCACCAGTGCCCCCTCGTCCAGGGACTCCACGGCGGTGACCTCCTCCCCCAGCCGGAAGCTCACCCCGAGGTCCCGGAGCTGGTGCTGGAGCCCCTCCACGATCTCGTCGTCGCAGAACTCCAGGATCCGCCGGCGCATGTCGACCACGGTCACCTTCGTGCCGAGCGCGGCGAACATGGAGGCGTACTCGATGCCGATCACACCGCCGCCCACCACCACCAGCGCGCCGGGGATGCGCTCGATGTTCACCAGCCCGTCCGAGTCGAAGATGGTGCGGTCGTCGAACTGGACCGACGGCGGCCGGGAGGGCTTGGTGCCGGCGGCGATGACGATGTGCTCGGCGCTGATCTTCCGCTCTCCCCCGTCGCTTCGCTCGACCTGCACCGTGTTCGGGTCGACGAACCGTGCCGTGCCCTCCAGCAGCGTGACGTGGTTGCGAACCAGCTGGTCCCGGATGACCTCGATCTCCCGGCGAATGACGTCGGCGGCCCGGCTCCGGAGGTCCTCGATGGTGATGTCCTCCTTGACCCGGTAGCTCTGGCCGTAGATCCCGCGCTGGCTGAGCCCCGTCAGGTGCAGGACGGACTCGCGGAGGGTCTTCGACGGGATGGTCCCGGTCATCACGCAGACGCCCCCGACCTGCCGACGCTCCACGATCGCGGCTCGCCGGCCCAGCTTGGCCGCCTGGATCGCGGACTTCTGTCCCGCAGGCCCACAGCCGATCACGAGGAGGTCGAACTCGAAGGTCACGCGTGCCTCCTTCAGCGGGACGCCGTCGGCCTGACCTTACGGCGAGGGATTCGCCGCGAGCAAACGGCCGCCCGCGGCGGCAGCCGCACACCGGGCGGCCGGCCGCGCGGACCGTGGTCCTACGCCACCGCCCCTCGCGCCAGCACGTACATGGCGTGGGACCATAGCAACGGCGTCGCCACCGGCCCCCACCGCTCGACCCACGGCTGGAAGCGATCCGGCTTCAGCAGATGACGGGACACCTGCTCGGGCATGTTCCCGTCGCCGTCGGCGGCTTCCGTGGTGCCGCGGGCCATGACCCGATCGAGGATCCGCTGCGCGAGCGCGCCGGGTCCGGCGTCGTCGAGGAGGGCCGCCGCGTGCCGGAGCCCCCCGGCAACCGCGGCGAGCGTGGCCGGGTGCGCCCGGTCCGGGAACTCCTCCCAGCAGTCGTAGCAGGGCCGCTCCCACAGCATGGCCAGGTACCGGGCTGCCAGCCCCACCGCTGGAAGGAACTCGTCGCCGCGGCCGGCGCGCCGGAGGTGCCGAGCGAGGGCGGACAGCCAGTAGCCGTACCCGTCCAGCTGGAAGTTGGCCCACCACTCGGACCCCTCCTCACCCTCCAGGGTAAACCGGGTGTGCAGGATGTCGCGGTCGGTCAGCTCGAGCGGCGCGTTCGCTTCGACTCGCTCGATCCGTGGCCGGTATCGCTCCACGACGCCGGCCACCCATCGGTGGAAGGCCCCCGCCCGCTCGTGGTCACCGGCCTCGTCCAGGGCCGCGGCGATGAACGAGCCGTCCCGGATCCAGGAGTACCGATAGGTGGGGAAGGTGGGCGACGCCACGAAGGCGCCGCTCCGGTGCTGGCCCCGCGCCATCACCTCGACGCTCACGCGATACAGGTCCGCGTCCGCACTCATGCACTCATGCACTCATGCCCATGAGCCCCGGTTCATCTCGCCAGCAGCAGGCCCGCCAGGCCCGACAGCACGACCACCAGCGGCTCCTTGAACCGGAAGCGCCGGAGAGCGAGCAGCAGGGCCAGGCTCCCCACGGCGACCGCGGCGGTCCGGAGGTCCACCACCGCCTTGCGGGTCAGCACGATGGTCGCGCCGGCGATGGCTCCCGCCGCGGCCGCCGTCGCCCCCTTCACGAAGCCCTTCACCCGGGGGTCCTCTCGGTGCCGGGCGAACCAGGGTCCCGGCACCACCACTCCCAGATAGATCGGCAGGAAGATGGCGACGGTCGCCACCCCCGCCCCGGCCAGCCCGCCGACCAGATAGCCGATGAACGTCGCCGTGATCACCACGGGCCCGGGCGTGATCAGGCCGATGGCCACAGCGTCCAGGAACTGGCGTTCGGTGAGCCAGTGATGCTGCTGCACCACCCCTTCTCGCAGGAAGGGCACGATGGCCAGCCCGCTTCCGAAGATGAAGGCGCCCGCCTTCAGGAAGAACAGGCCGAGCGCGACGAGCGTCCCGCCGCCGGCCACGCCCAGGAGGATGCTCCGCCCAGGCCCGGCCGCGGTCGCGACGATTGGACCCGCCACCATGGCGGTCCCGGAGCCGCCTCGGCGAAGGAACCGGGGCGGCGCGTCCCACAGCAGCATGACCAGCCCCGCACCCACGAACAGGAAGGCGATCTCCGCCCCGGTGACCGCCGTGACCGTGAGCGTGACCGCCGAGATGGCCCAGAGCCGGGGGTCCGTTCGGTTGGTGAGCCGGGCCAGCTTCACCGCAGCGATGGCGATGATGGCCATCACCCCCGGGGCCACGCCGTAGAAGATCGACTGCACCCAGTCCAGGCCCTGGGAGCGGACGTAGAACACCGCGATCGCCAGGACCGCGGCGAACGACGGGAGGATGAACGTGCCCGCGGTGGCCAGCGCCCCCAGGGCCCCGGCTCGCACGTACCCCACCCACATCACGACCTGCGCGGCGAGGGGACCCGGCATGGTCTGGCCCAGCGCGACGCCGTTCAGGAACTCGGGCTCGCTCACCCACCCCCGGTCCTCCACCAGGTCCCGCTGCATGTAGCCGACGGTGGCGATGGGCCCGCCGAACCCGAACGTCCCCAGCCACAGGAAGTACCGCAGGAACCGCCGCAGGCCGGCGTCGCGGTCGTCCGAGCCAGGCGTCACCGATGGGTCGGGGTCGAGCTTGCGGGATCGGGGTCGTTTGGTCCCCACGGCCTCGTGGGACGATACACCTGCCGTGAACCTCCTCGATCTGTTCCTGATCGTGCTCATCGTGTTCGCGGCGATCAGCGGGTTCCGCCGCGGCGCCCTGTTCCAGATCTTCACCTTCGGCGGCCTCCTGGTCGGCCTGGTGGTGGGGGCCTCGGTGGCACCGAAGCTGGCCGGCCTGGTGTCGAACCCGAGCTCGCAGTCGATCGTGGCCCTGGTCAGCTTCCTGGCCATCGCGGCGCTGGGGGACGCGGCGGGGTGGATGGTGGGAGCCAAGGTGTGGGCGGCCACGCGGACCTCCCGGCTGGCGCCCCTCGACGCCGCCGGCGGCTCGATGGTCTCCGTGGTGGCGGTGCTGCTGGCGATCTGGTTCATCGGGCTGAACCTGGCGAACGGTCCCTTCCCCACGCTGGCCCGCGAGATCCGGAGCTCCGCGGTGGTGCGCGGGCTCGCCGACACGCTGCCGCCGCCGCCGTCGCTGCTGGGCCAGGTCCGGAAGTTCCTCAACGAGTTCGGGTTCCCGGAGGTCTTCGCGGGGCTGCCCCCCGCTCCGGGCGGCGCGGTGAAGGGGCCCACCAAGGGACAGGCCCGGCACGCGTTCGACGACGCCAAGGACTCGACGCTTCGGATCGTGGGGCAGGCCTGCGGCCGGATCGAGGAGGGCAGCGGGTTCGTGGTGGCTCCGCAGTACGTCATCACGAACGCCCACGTGGTGGCGGGCGAGCACTCCATCTCGGTGCAGACCTCGGGCGGCGCCTCGCAGCCGGGCGTCCCGGTGCTGTTCGACCCCCGGATCGACGTCGCGGTGCTCCGGGTGGCCAGCACGTCCGAGCCGGCGCTGCACCTGGCCGGCCACGAATTCCAGCACAGAGCGGTGGGCGCGGTCCTGGGCTATCCCGAGGGCGGGGGGCTGAAGGGCGTGGGGGCGGCCAGCCGGCGCATTATCCACGCCGTGGGCCGCGACATCTACGGCCGCGGCACCGTGACCCGGGACATCTACGAGCTCCAGACGGTGGTGCGTCCGGGGAACTCGGGTGGGCCGTTCGTGCTGGCCAATGGGGAGGTCGCGGGCCTCGTCTTCGCGGCGTCGACCACCGACCCCCGCATCGGCTACGCCATCACCTCGACGGAGGTGGGGCCGGATGTCCGCCGCGCCATCGGCGAGACCGCCCCCGTCTCCACCGGCCCCTGCACGCGGTAGAGGGGTCAGCCGACCGGCGAAGCCGAGGCCGCCCGCTTCCGCTGCCGCCAGAAGAGCAGCAGGCCGATCGCGATGAGTCCCAGCGAGACCAGGGCTGGCCACATCTCCGAAGGCTCGCGCTGGAGGCATCGATAGACGTGATGGGGGAGGTCGATGAACTCGTTCTGGCACTGGGGAGCCAGCCATGCCCGGAGCGTGAACGGGGCCGTGACCAGACCGAAGCCGGTCAGGACCAGGGGCCATCCCTCGGCTCGCCTGAGGGCGAGCACGACGACCAGGACCACCAGCAGGAGCAAGGCCGGGATGGCCAGGAACCAGGCGAGCAGGGCCGCCGCGAGCGCGGCACCCACCCCGAGCCACCGCCATGGGTCCTTCCCCGAGCCGCTTGCGGCGGCGGGCGTCCGCCCCCCGAGCCGGACGATCAGCAGGCGGGAGACGCTCCATCCGGCGACCGCGAACAGCAGCCCGGCGACCAGGGCCGGCACCAGGCTCGGGTTGTAGCCGGCGCCCTCCGCGTAGTGCAGGCCGATGGCGTTCGTGCAGACCGTGTGGGCCTGTGGAGCCGGAGCCAAGCCGCCGGTCGCGCGTGCGACCGCGCTCGTGGTGCATCCGAGCGGGGCAACGAGGAGAAAGCCCAGGAAGAAGGCCGCGATGCCCACGAGCGGGGGCCAGAACCGTTCCGGCGCGTTCCGGCTCGGCGTCAGCACCAGGAGGGCTAGGCCGAGGACCAGGAACGGCAGGCCGATGCTGAGGATGCCCAACACGCCGAAGCCCACGAGCAGCCCGGCCAGGAGCCAGTACGCCGGGTTGGGTCGAGAACCGCTTCCAGGCCGGTGACCGTCCCGCTCGTGACCGTCCACGCCTGTATCATACGAACGTATGAATGAATCCAGCAACTCCGGGCAGGAGGCGTCAGAGGCCCCGCCGACCGATTCTCGCTCTGCCGAGACCCGCGCCCGGCTGATCGAGGCGACCCTGCGCGTCCTGGGGGAGCGGGGCCGCCATGGCACGTCCTCCCGGGCCATCGCCACGGAGAGCGGCGTCAACCTCGCCGGGATCACCTACCACTTCGGTTCCAAGGACGAGCTGATCGCCCAGGCCCTGATCGAGGCGGTGCGGGGGTGGCTTGCGCCGGCCCTGGTGGCCCTCCGGGCCGACGCCGACCCCGCCTCGCGGATGGTCCGGGCCGTCCAGGCGCTCCAGGACTCGCTCACCCGGGCGGGCGACCTCCTCCCCGTCTACCTGGAGGCGCTGGTGCACGCGCCGCGATCCGACACCCTCCGGCGTGGCATCGACGGGCTCCTCCGGGAGCTTCGGGACTATCTGGCCGGCGAGATCCGCACGCTGCAATCGACCGGGTTCCTTCCGGCGTGGATCGATCCCGATCCCATGGCGCTGCTCATCGTGGCCACCGGAGACGGACTGGCGCTGCACACCGCGCTCGACCCGGAGTCCGTGCACCCTCAGGCCGTGGCGGGTCAGACCATCCAGCTCCTCCTGGCCGCGAGCACCAGGCCCGCCTGACGCCGCGGCGAGCTCCCCGGCCCGGTTCCTACTCCTCCATGACCACGCGGACGTCGCCCTGTCGGGAGAGCAGCGAGAAGCCGGTGATCTCGCCCTCCCGGCGGAACACCAGCGAGATCCGGCTGTCGCCGACCCGGAGGCCGCGGAGCTCGACGGTGTTCAGCCACGGCGGCAGCTGCGGCTTGTTGATGGTGAGGAGGTTCTGATGGGCGCGAGCGGAGATGCCCAGCATGGCCTGGAGGATCAGGAACGGCGACCCCGCCGCCCAGGCCTGCGGAGAGCACGCGATCGGGTAGCTGACCGGCCGGTTGGGGCTGCGCCTGGTGAACCCGCAGAACAGCTCGGGCAGCCGCATGTAGTCAGCGCCGATGGCGGCGTCGAACAGGGCCGTGGCCACCCGGTTGGTGTCCCGGACGAAGCCGTAGCGCTTCAGGCCCGCGGCGATGAGCGCGTTGTCGTGGGGCCACACCGAGCCGTTGTGGTAGCTCATCGGGTTGTAGCTCACCGCCGACTTGCTCATGGTCCGCACGCCCCACCCCGAGAACATGTCAGGCGCCAGGAGCCTGCGGGCCAGGTGCTCGGCCTTGTCCTGGTCGACGATGTCGCAGTACAGCGCGTGTCCGGGGTTCGAGACGATGCTCCGGACCTGCCGTTTGTCGCCGTCGAGGGCCGCCGCGAAGTAGCGCTCGTCCTCCATCCAGAAGGCGTCGTGGAACCGCTTCCGGAGCGCTGCGGCTTCCCGGCGGAGCCTGTCGCCCCGGTCGGGGTCGCCGAGGACCTCGAACACGTCGGCCATGCGGAGCTTGGCCAGGTACACGTAGGCCTGCACCTCCACCAGGGCGATGGGCGGCTCCGCCAGGGTGCCGTCGGCATGGACGATGGAGTCGCCGGAGTCCTTCCATCCCTGGTTGCGGATGCCGTTGGCGGAACGGCTGAGGTATTCCACGAACCCGTCCCCGTCCAGGTCGCCGTCCTCGTCGATCCACCGGAGCGCCGCCTCCGCCGCCGGCAGCAACGAGCGGGCCAGCTCGACGTCGCCGGTCCACCGGAAGTACTGCGCGAACAGGATCAGGAACCAGGGCGTGGAGTCGACCGAGCCGTAATAGGGGGTGTGCGGAACGAGCCCCGCCCGCGCCAGCTCGCCGTCCCGGACCTCGTGCATGATCTTGCCGGGCTCCTCGTCGCGCGAGTCGTCCCGAACGGTGCCCTGGTGGGCGGCCAGGTACCGCAGGGCGTCGCGGGCCAGCCTCGGGTTCACCGTGAGCATCTGATGCGAGGCGATGAGGGCGTCCCGCCCGAACATGGTCACGTACCACGGGATCCCCGCCGTCAGGATGCCCCCGGTGGGGGTCGGCGTGTACAGCTCCCGGAGGTCGCGGAGACCCCGATCCAGCAACTCGTTGAAGAGCTCGTTGTCCGTGACCAGGCGGGTCGATTCGCGTTCCCATTCCTCGTAGGAGCGCCGGAGGGAGTGGACGGCGGCGTCGAGCTCTCGCTCGGGCGGCCGTTCGTCGCCCACGAGGGGCACCACCGTCATGGCCACCGTGCGGGTCTGATTGCCGCCGATGGTGAGCCGGAAGCTCGCCTGGACCAGGTCTCCCACCGCCTCCAGTCGGGCCGGATCGGAGCCGAACTCGATCCGGGTCACCCGCCGGGTCCCGTCGCGGCCCAGGTAGGCGAACTCCACCAGCCGGCCCTGTGCCCGGGGGGGTTCCATCTGCCCGGAGGTCGCCCGAGCCAGCCCGCGCACCTCAAAGATGTCGGCGAAGTCCGCGCCGAACGAGAACTCCAGGTCCACGGCCACAGGGAACGGGTTGTAGTTGCGTACCCGGACCCGCTCGAACAGGCGTCCGTCGATGACCCGGATGCGCCGCACGTTGAGGGTCTGCTGCGGGACCATCCGCCGGCCGTCCTCGTAGAGGTCGAGGTTGGTGAGGTCGACGAACGCCATGTAGGAGCGCTCCGCAGACGAGGACAGCAGCACCGGCTGGCGCCCCGACAGCCGCATCATGAAGTGCGACAGGAACCGGGTGTCGTGGTGGTACAGGCCCAGGCCGTAGTCCTTGCGGTCGTCCAGGTTCCCCTCGGTGTCGGAGTACAGGAAGGTCTCCCCTTCCTTCACGGCGAGGGTCTTGTTGGCGAGGTCGGTGACGAGGACGGGAACCCCGGCGACCTGCGGCCGGGGCGAGTCCTCGAACGAAGACGTGTCGGTGTCGATGTCGGTGTCCACGGCGCGCGAACGGAGCGCGCGCCCGGGGGTCAGTCTAGGGCCGGGCCGGATGCGGCGATACCGACGGGTCGTCAGCCCAGCACGACGTTGCCGCCGCGAATGGCGACCCGGATGCGCGGGAGCGCGGAGGGCGCCGGGCCGGCCACCGGCTGAGCGCCGCGGGCGGGGTCGAACTCCGCCCCGTGGCACGGGCAGTACAGGATCCGGGACTGGGCATCGTAGCCGACCAGGCACCCCGCGTGGGTGCACACCCGGCTGTACGCCACGACCTGCTGCTGCCCCAGGCGCACCAGCACGGCGGGATCACCGCCCGGCGCGGTGAACCCGACCGCCTGCCCCACCGGGACCCGGTTCAGCCCGGTGATGACCTTCCCACCGGGATGGTGGCCGGCGTGGCCTCCGCCGGGAGGAGTCGGGCCGGAAGGGCCCGTCGGCGCCGTGGGGCCGGTCGGACCGGTGAGGCCGGTCGGACCGGTGAGGCCGCTCGCCGCGCTCGCGGCCGCGGGCTTGCCCGCCGCTGCGCGGGCCATCCCCGCGAACATCAGCGTGACGGCGCCGACCAGGGCACCGCGGATGACCTCGCGGCGCGTGATGTCCTCGGGTTGCATCCGGGCGGTCTGCCGGCGGTTTCGAACCGAGCGCCTGCTCCGGACCTGCTGCTCCCACATGGCCACCAGATACACCGCCCAGGCCACGGCGTAGATGGAGTCGGATCCCAGGAAGTACGGGTGCACGTGCCACGTGGCCGAGAGGAACAGCACCAGGTTGACCGCGAAGCCGATGGCCGCCATGGCGAACGGCGCCACCCCCAGCAAGGTCCCCACCCCGACCGCGATCTCGGCCAGGGCGACGGTGATCCCCGTGAGGACCGCCGCGTGCGCCAGCACACGGAGCAGCCCCCCGATCGGGCTCCCCTCGGCGAACGCCTGGAGCTGTGAGCCGATGTAGTCGTGGGTCCCCGCGTGCAGGAAGTTGGGGTCGGCCAGCTTCTGGACCCCTGCGTACAGGAACGTCACGCCCAGGAACGCCCGCAGCACCCGGATGGACAGGGGCTGCGCCCTCCAGCTGGCGGCGAGGCTGGACGGCGCGAGCAGGTTGTCCGGCCGGTGGGTACCCATGGCCATCCGAGTGTGGTGCCCCCGAATTGGGGATCGGCTGGAGCAAGGTTTGCGCCCGGTAAGAAAAGCACGTGAACCCGGTGTGGATGCGAGACCATGGCCAGATGCAGATCCTGCTGGTGGAGGACGACCATCGACTGGCCACCCTCCTGGCCCGCCGCCTGTCCCGGGAAGGCTACGAGGCGACCCCGTGCTTCACGGGCCCGGACGGCCTCGAGCTCGCCACCTCCGGCCGGTTCGACCTGGTGGTGGTGGACGTCATGCTTCCCGGGATGGACGGCGTCGCCGTGACCAGCGCGCTTCGCGAACGCGGGAACCACGTGCCGGTCCTCATGCTGACCGCGAGGGATGCGGTGTCGGACCGGGTGAAGGGACTGCGTTCCGGCGCCGACGACTACCTGGTCAAGCCGTTCGCCTTCGCGGAGCTGCTGGCCCGGATCGAGGCGCTGACCCGGCGCCTGGGCCGGGACCGCAAGCTCACCTTCGGAAATCTGGTCCTCGATCCGCCCGCCCGCCGGGTCAGCGTCAACGGGACCGCGGTCGACCTCACCGCGAAGGAGTTCGACCTGCTGGAGTGCCTGATGCGCCACGCCGGCCGGGTGCTCACCCGAAGCGAACTGAAGGAATACGTGTGGGACTTCTCGTTCGACGCCCGCACCAAGGTCGTCGACCTCTACGTCCACTACCTCCGGCAGAAGCTGGAGAAGGTGGGGGCACGGGACGTCATCGAGACCATCCGGGGCGTCGGGTACGCCATCGGACGCTGATGCCCATCGAGGCCCGGGACCCGATGCGCGCGGAACGGCGCCTGGTGTTCCGCTCGCTGCGGGTCCGCATGGCCGTGAGCCACGCCGCGGTCATCGCCGTGATCCTGCTGGTGCTGGGCGGGATCGGGCAGGCCCTGCTGGCCCGGAGCCTGGATCGCAGCGCCACGGCCAGCGTGCTGGCCGCCGCCCGGGAAGAGGTGGCCCGCGTCGTGGAGTCCGGCTCGCCGAAGAACCCGCCCGACTCCGACGTGCCCTCCCGTTCGGCCATCCGGATGGAGTTGTTCCTGCCGTCCGGACGGCCGCTCGACACCGACGAGCGGTTGCTGCCGTGGCTGCGGCCGCATCCGCAGACCGTGACCGACGTGGTGGCCAGCGGGGAGCCGGTCCGGATCATCACGC
The DNA here is from genome assembly GCA_030774015.1 of Actinomycetota bacterium. Lineage (NCBI taxonomy): Bacteria > Bacillati > Actinomycetota > Actinomycetota bacterium. The sequence continues at coordinate 26,964 of JALYLZ010000075.1, forward strand.
TGCCGGCGCGGGCTCCCGGAGGCGGCCTCATCGCGACGGTGGTGGCCGGACGGTCGCTCGCTCCGGAGCGGGGCCTCATCCGCCGGGTCCGCCTGCTGCTGCTGTTCGGCGGCGCCGTCGCGGTGGCGGCCAGCATGGCGGCGGGCTGGTGGCTGGCCGGGCGGGCGGCCCGGCCGGTCCGCCGCGCCTACGAGGCCCAGGCGAACTTCGCGGCCGACGCCTCCCACGAGCTCCGCACGCCCCTCACGTTCGTGCGCTCCGCGGTGGAGGAGCTGGCGGAGCGCGACCCGGAGCTGGGGACCGAGATCCTCTCGGAGATCGACTACCTCACGGCGCTGACCGAGCGGCTGCTGCTGCTGGCCCGCACCGACAGCCGGACCCTCCGGCTGGCCCCCGAACCCATCGAGCTGGAGGACGTGTGCAAGGAAGCCGCCCGCCGGGGGCGGGGGGCGCACGGGCTGGACCTGGAGCTGGTGCCGGGCAACGGGGTCCGGGCCCTGGCGGACCGGGTGGCCACAGAGGCAGCGCTCGACGCGGTGCTGGAGAACGTCGCCGTGCACGGCGGGGGGAAGGCCACCGTTCGATGGGACGACCGGGGCCAGGAGGCGGTCATCACGGTGCAGGACCACGGGAGCGGACTTCCCGCCGGGCACACGGCTTCGGCGTTCGAGCGGTTCTTCCGGGCCGACCCGGCCCGGACTCGGGACGGCGGGGGCGGCGCGGGCCTGGGGCTTCCCATCGCCAGAGCGCTGGTGGAGGCGCAGTCCGGGCGGATCTGGCTGGAGGAGTCGCCGGGCGGCGGCCTCACCGCGCGCATCGCCCTTCCCGCGGCCCGCCACGAGTCGTGACGGACACGGCGGCGGCCGACCTGTCGAGGGCTCTGCGCGAGCAGGCCGCCGCGTGCGACCTGATGGGCTCGCCCCTGTACGCGCGGCTGCTGGAAGCGACGGCCGCCGATCTCGAGGCGGACGGGCCGTCGTGGGAGGTGCTGCGCGGGAAGCTCCTCGACACGCCACTCCGGTTCATGGCGGCGATGCATCGCCTCGTCCTCACCGGCCGGGCCCCCGAGCTGGCCGGGCACTACCCCTCGGCAGGCGGTGGCGCCACCGGGGACCCCTGGCTCGTGTTCCGGCAGACGCTTGTGGAGCACCGGGACGAGATTCGGAAGCTGCTCGACCTGCCGTGCCAAACCAACGAGGTGGGCCGCAGCGCCGCGCTCCTGGGCGGGTTCCTGCTGGTGGCCCGGGAGACCGGGCTCCCCCTCGCGCTGGCGGAGATCGGCGCCAGCGCCGGGCTGAACCTGCGGTGGGACCGGTACCGCTACGAGTCCGCCGGCGCCGCGTGGGGAGACCCCGACTCGCCCGTGGTGTTCCCCGACGCGTTCACGGACTCCCACCCGCCGTTCGACGTCCGGGTCAAGGTGCGGGAGCGGCGCGGATGCGACCTCGCGCCGCTCGATCCCGGGTCCGCCGAGGACCGGCTGGTCCTGCGCTCGAGCGTGTGGGCGGACCAGGTGGAGCGGCTCCGGCGGCTGGAGGCGGCCCTCGGTGTGGCCGCGCGGGTCCGGGCGGTCGTCGAGCGCACGGAGGCCACCGAATGGCTGGCTCGGCGGCTGACGGACACCCGACCGGGGAACGCCACGGTGGTGTTCCACTCGATCGTGGAGGTCTACCTGTCGCCGGAGCGGCGGGCCAGGATCCGCGAGCTGATGGAGGACGCCGGCACTCGGGCCACCCGGACGTCGCCACTCGCGTGGCTGCGCTTCGAACATGCGTGGGACGGTGACCTCGGCCTCGAATGCGAGGTGACCCTCACCCTTTGGCCGGGAGGCGAGAAACGGAACCTGGGCAGGGCGTTGCCACACGGTCCTCCGGTCCGGTGGCTGGCCCAGCCGTAGACCGAGCGGTCAGGCCTCCTCGATCTCCGCCCCCGCGGCCCGCACTCCGACTCGGAGCACCCGCCATCCCGGCCCCAGCTCGGACACCGTCCGCTCGCCGTCCTCGAACGCCAGGAGGGTCGGACCGGAACCGGCCACGCACACCGGGATCCCCGCCTCCTCCAGGTCGGAGAACAGCGCCCTGCTGGCCGGCGCCAGCCGCAGCCTGGCCTGCTGATGGAGCCGATCCTGGAGCGCTTCCCCGAGCAGCTCCGGGCGACGGGTCAGCGCCGCCACCAGGAGCGCCGCCCGGGCCACGTTGAAGGACGCCGCGCTCCGGGGGACCTCGAGGGGAAGCACCCGTCGGGCCTCCTGCGTCGACACACGCTCGTGCTCCGGGATCAGCAGGACCGGGCGGAGCCGGTCCGACGGCTCGAGCGGCTCCGCCTTCCACCCGGACGACGAGAGGTACGCGATGACCGCGCCGCCCCGCAGCGCCGCCGCCACGTTGTCCGCGTGCCCCTCCAGGTCCACCGCCAGCCCCAGGACCCGGTCGTCCGACAGCCCCGCCCCCAGCAGCCGGTTCCCCAGCAGCAGCCCCGCCACCACCGCGGCGGCCGACGACCCCAGGCCCCGCTCCAGCGGGATCCGGTTCGAGCATCGCAGCGAGAACCGCGGGAGCCTTCCCCCGGCCTCCCCGGCCAGATAGGCCATGGTCCGCACGATCAGGTTCGAGTGGTCCTCGGGCAGCTCACCCGCCCCCTCGCCGTCGATGGCGACGCCGGCGGATCCGTCCGTGTCGAGCTCCACGGCGTTGACGAGGTCGAGCGCCAGCCCCAAGCAGTCGAACCCGGGGCCGAGGTTGGCCACGGTGGCGGGGACGCGGACGGTGAGCCTCACGGCCGAAGCGGGGCGCCGGCCGCAGCGGTCATGGCGGACGCGGTCACAGGCCGAGCTCCGCGGCCACGGCCACGGCGTCGGGCGCGACGACGGGAGGGCGGGCGGCGAGGGCCATGGCCCACTCGGGGTCCTTCAGGCCGTGCCCGGTCAGCACGCACACCACGGTCGAACCAGCCCGGAGCCGGCCGCGCGCGGAAAGCTGCAGAAGGCCGGCCACCGAAGCCGCCGACGCCAGCTCGGCGAACAGGCCTTCGGCGGCCAGCCGCCGGTACGCGGTCAGGATCTCCCGGTCCGTCACGGCGTCGATCCCCCCTTCCGACTCCCGCGCCGCGGTCTCCGCCTGCTCCCACGAGGCCGGGTTCCCGATCCTGATCGCGGTGGCGATGGTGGAGGGCCGCTCCACCGGATGGCCGAGCACGATGGGCGCAGCGCCCGCCGCCTGGAACCCGTGCAGCGCAGGCGGCTCGGCGATCACGCCCGCCTCCAGGTACTCTCGGTAGCCCGTCCAGTGGCTGGTGATGTTGCCCGCGTTGCCCACGGGGGTGATGTGGTAGCCGGGGGCCCGGCCCAGCGCATCGCAGATCTCGAACGCCGCGGTCTTCTGGCCCTCCAGCCGGAACGGATTCACGGAGTTCACCAGGGTCACCGGGAAGCGCTCGGCCAGGTCCCGGGCCACGTCCAGCGCGGCGTCGAAGTTCCCCTCGACCTCGAGCACCCTGGCCCCGTGGATCAGGGTCTGGGCCAGCTTGCCCGCCGCCACCTTCCCCGAGGGCACCAGGACCGCGCAGGTCAGGCCGGCCTTGCCCGCGTACGCGGCGGCCGACGCGCTGGTGTTCCCGGTGGAGGCGCACACCACGGCCTTCGCGCCCTCCTCCACGGCCTTGGACATGGCGAGGGTCATGCCGCGGTCCTTGAACGAACCGGTGGGATTGGCCCCCTCGAACTTCAGGAAGACGTCGCAGCCCGTCTCGGCGGACAGGCGGTCCGAGCGCACGAGCGGCGTTCCGCCCTCGCCCAGGGTGATCACCGGCGTGTCCGGCGAGACCGGAAGCCGTTCGCGGTACTCCTCGATCACCCCGCGCCACATCCGGGCGGCCACTACTCGGTCCCTTCGACCCGGAGCACGTTGCGGACCGCCGTCACCGGCGCCAGCTCCCGGAGCTGGCGCACCGTGTTCTGGAGCGAACCCTCCCGCGCCCGGTGCGTGATCAGCACGAGTAGCGCATCGTGGCCCGATCCCTCCTGCCACACGCTCTTGATAGAGACCTCGTTGTCCCCGAACACCCCCGCGATCTGGGCCAGGACGCCGTGGCGGTCCTCCACCTTCAGCAGGAGGTAATAGGCCGCTTCCATGTCGTCCATGGGCCGGATCCGCCGGTCCAGGTAGCAGGTGCATCCGAGGGACCGTCCGCCCAGGGCCAGGTTCCGGGCCACCTGCACCAGGTCCCCCACCACCGCGGTGGCGGTGGGGTCGCCGCCGGCGCCGCGCCCGTACAGCATCAGCTCCCCGACCCGGTCTCCCTCCACGAACACGGCGTTGAACGCGTCCCGGACCGCCGCCAGCGGGTGGTTCGCCGGGATCATCGCCGGGTGGACCCGCACGGCGACGTCCTCGTCCTCGAGCTCGGCGATGGCCACGGGCTTGATCACGTAGCCGAGGGTGCGGGCGTTCCGGATGTCCTCCTGCGCCACCGCCCCGATCCCCTCCCGGTACACGTCGCTCGCCACCACGCGGGTGTTGAAGGCGATCGAGGCCAGGATGGCGCACTTGGCCGCGGCGTCGTGGCCGTCCACGTCGGCGGCCGGATCCGCCTCCGCGTACCCGAGGGCCTGCGCTTCCGCCAGCGCCTCGGGGAACGAAAGCTCGTCCTCCGACATCCGCGTCAAAACGTAGTTGGTGGTCCCGTTGACGATCCCCACCAGCCGGCGGACCCGCTCGCCGGCCAGGGATTCCTTGAGGGGCCGGACCAAGGGGATACCCCCGCCCACGGCGGCCTCGAAGGCCAGGTCCACGCCCGCGGCCTCGGCCCGGTCGAACAGCTCCCGCCCCCACGTGGCCAGGAGCTCCTTGTTCGCGGTGACCACCGGCTTGCCCGCCTCCAGCGCGGCCAGGATCAGCCCGCGCGCCGGCTCCACGCCCCCCATCACCTCGCAGACGACGTCGACGTCGGGGTCCTGGACGACCTTCGTCGGATCGTCGGTGAACCGGGACGCGTCGAGGGGGACGTCTCGGTCGCGGGCGGCATCCCGGACCGCGACGCAGACGATCTCCAGGCGGATGCCCGCGCGCTGCTCCACGTCGCCCGCGTGCTCGGCCAGGAGCCGGGCCACGGCGGACCCGACGGTCCCGCAGCCGAGCATCCCCACACGAACCACTCGCGGCGCGCCCATGGAGCGAGGGTACCGCGGCGGAGGGGCGCGGAGGGACCTCCCGGGGAACGGGACGCGGAGGGTCCCCGCGGAGGGCAGGTCGTCCGGCGGTACCCTCTGGCTCGCCGTGGGCTCCATCGAGGTCGTCGACGTCGAGCACTCGTTCCCCGGAAGGACGCTGTTCTCCGGGGTGTCCTTCCGCGTGCCCTCCGGGAGCCACGTCGCGCTGGTGGGCGCCAACGGGGCGGGAAAGACCACCTTGCTCCGCATGGTGGCGGCCGAGGAGGTTCCGGGCTCCGGCTCCGTGCGGATCGACGGGCGCCTGGGCTACATGCGGCAGTTCGTGGCCTCACACGATCCGGAGGCGACCGTGCGGGACTTCCTGGCCGGCCTCGCGCCGAAGGCCGTGCACCTGGCCCACGACGAGCTCCGCCACATGGAGTTCATCGTGGCCGGACCGCATGGTGGCTCCGCCCGGGACCGGTACGCGCACGCCCTCGCGGCCTGGGGCGACGCGGGCGGCTACGCGTACGAGGTGCTGTGGGACACCTGCGCGCAGTCGGCGCTGGGCGCGGGGTTCGATCGGGTGGGCTTCCGCCCGATCACGACGCTTTCGGGCGGGGAGCAGAAGCGCCTGGCCCTGGAAGCCTTCCTGCGCTCCGAGGACGACGTGCTGCTGCTGGACGAGCCGGACAACTTCCTGGACATCCCGGGAAAGCGGTGGCTCGAGAACCGTCTGAACGCCTCGCGCAAGACCATCCTGTTCGTCAGCCACGACCGGGCCCTGCTGGCGGAAACGGCGCACGCCATCGTCACCATCGAGGGCGGGACCGTGTGGACGCACCACGGCGGCTTCGACACCTACGCCACGGCTCGGGCCGACCGGCTGGAGCGGATCGACGACGAGCGGCGCCGCTACGACGAGGAGCACGAGCGGATCGTTGCGCAGATCCGCGAGTTCAAGCGGCGGGCCGCCCTGAACGAGAAGTTCGCCAAGCGGGCCCGAGCCACCGAGAAGAAGCTGGAGCGCTTCGAGCGCGACCGCGCGCCGCGCACGGCCGTCCGGGAGCAGGACGTCCGCATGGACCTGAGTGGCGGGCGCAGCGGGAAGGTCGTCGTGCGGGCGCGAGGTCTCGCCATCCCGGGCCTGGTGCAGTCGTTCGACACCGAGATCCACTTCGGCGAGCGCGTCGGCGTGGTCGGCTCGAACGGCACCGGCAAGACCCATTTCATGAAGCTCCTGGCGGGCGAGGACATCCGCCATGAGGGCGAGTGGATGCTGGGTGCCCGAGTGAACGCCGCGCTCTTCTCGCAGCTGCACGAGCGGCCGGAGCTGGCCGAGCTCACGCCCGTCGAGGCGCTCCAGAAGGAGGCACTGGACTTCGGGCAGGCCATGCGCGTGCTGAACCGCTACGGCCTGGCCGAGGTGGCCCGGCTGCCGTTCCGGATGCTTTCCGGCGGGCAGCAGGCGCGGTTCCAGATCCTGCTCATCGAGGTCCAGGGGTCCACGCTGCTCCTGCTGGACGAGCCGACGGACAACCTCGACATCGACTCGGCCGAGGCGCTGGAGGAAGCCATCCTGGACTACGAGGGGACCGTGCTCGTGGTGACCCACGACCGGTGGCTGATGCGGTTGCTGGAGCGGTTCCTGGTGTTCGGCGACGACGGCTCCGTCACCGAGGCGCTTGAGCGCCCCTACGTCTGAGTCGCTCCACGGCTCGTCGGGAGGCCAGCCGTCGCGATCACCCGCCGTCGGCGGGCGGGACGAGCCACCGTGACATCAGCATCTCGTCCTCGTAGCCGTAGGACTTCCTGGACTGCCGGTGCAGCCGGCCCTCCTCCACGAATCCGAACTTCCGGTACAGGGCGATGGCCGCCCCGTTGCTCGGGTAGACCTCCAGGCTCACCTTCTCGATGCCCTCGGACCTGGCCCAGCGAAGGGCCGCGGACATCAGCGCGCTGCCGATGCCCTGGCCTCGCCACGCCGCGTCGACGGCCATCCCCAGGGTGGCCACGTGGCGGTTCACGGGATGGGCCAACCGCTCGATGACCAGGTTCCCCACCACGTTGCCCCACGCCACCGCCACCAGCCGGGCGTGCTCGTTCGTCACGGGCTGGCGGAACAGGCGACGGTACCCCCGGGCGGTGAACCGAACCGTCTCCGTGCGGACCCACCGCCGCTCCGCCACCACCGCCCCCCACATCTTCAGGTAGGACACAGCGTCCCTCGGACTGGCGGGCCGGACCACGACGCCGTCGGGTGGCCGTGCGTCGGCCTCCCGCGGGGCCGAGACCTCCAGCCGGTCGAGGTCCGAGGCGTCCTCCCGCCGGAGGAGGAGACGGGCCTCGCCCTGGCGCACCGCCACGACGGCCGGTCGTCCGACCTTGTTGTAGTTGCTCGCCATCGAATACGTGTAGGCCCCGGTGGTCGCGACGGCCACCAGGTCCCCCGAGGTGAGGTCCGCCGGCAGCGGCACGTCTTCCGCCACGACGTCTCCCGACTCGCAGTGCTTGCCCACCACCGTGACCGGCACGGCTTCCGCGGCGCTGGAGCGGCCGGCCAGCGCGAGCGTGTGGCGGGCCCCGTACATCGCCGGCCGGATGTTGTCGGACATCCCGCCGTCCACGGCCGCGAGGGTCCGCCCCGCCGGCGTGCGCTTCACGGAGCCCACCCGGTACAGCGTGAGCGCGGCGTTCGCCACCAGGGCCCGCCCCGGCTCCACCACGACCTCCGGCGCGAGGAGTCCCCGAGCCGCTGCGCCCTCGCGAACGTGCGCCAGGAGCGGGCCGGCGACGTCACGTGGTGCGGGCGAGACCTCGTCCGTGTATGTCGCCCCGAACCCTCCTCCCAGGTCCAGCACCTCTACGCCCACTCCGACGTGTTCCCGGATGTCGACGGCCAGGTCGAGCAGGACGTCCGCCTCCGCCAGAAAGGTCGCCGCGTCGAGCAGCTGCGAGCCCACGTGGGCATGGAGCCCCCGGAACTCGACCCCCGGGAGCGACACGGCCTTCCTCACCGCCTCCAGGGCCTTCCCCCCTTCGATCGGCGTCCCGAACTTGGACTCGGTGCCGCCGGTGTCCACGTACCGGTGGGTGTGGCCCGAGATCCCGGGCGTCACCCGAAGCAGGACCGGCACGGGAGGTCGCCCGTTCCGGCGCGCCACCGCGTCGAGGCGCTCCAGCTCCTCGGCGTTGTCGGCCACCACCACGTCGACGGCCGTTGCAACGGCCAGGTCGAGTTCCTGCAACGACTTGTTGTTGCCATGCATTGCAATTGCACCAGGCGGCGCTCCCGCCCGAAGGCACGCCTCCAGCTCGCCGCCGGTGGCCACCAGCAACCCGAAGCCCTCCGACAAGGCGATCCGGATGAGCTCGTGGGCGGGGAACGCCTTCACCGCGAACAGGACACGCGGGAATGCTGCACGGAAGGCCCGGCATCGTGCCCGAAGGTCGTCCTCGTCCACCACGAGCAGCGGTGTCCCGAACCGTTGGGCGAGGTCCGTGGCCGCCACTCCGGCCACCGACAACCCACTGTCGTCGAAGTTCGCCCCCGCCGGCCAGGGACCGGCTCCCACCACGTCGGGACCTCCCGGCCCCGGCGGCTCACGCACCGGTGCCGGAGCCCTCCGCGGCGCCGGATCTCTCAGTGACGCCGGAGTCATCGGTGGCCTCGGTGTCCTCGTCCACCCGCTCCATCGCCTCCGGCGCGGAGACGCCCAGCAGCCCCAGCACGTTGGCGATGGCCTGCTTCGCCGCCACGCACAGCCACAGCCGGGCCTGGGTGAGCGCGGCGTCGTCCGTGACCACCCGGCACTCCGTGTAGAACCGGTGGAACAAGGCGGCCAAGTCCTCCACGTACCGCGCCAGGCGGTACGGCGCCCGGAGGTTCGCGGCGACCTCCACCTCCTCGGGTAGCTCCGAGATCTTCCGTAGCAGGTCGAGCTCGGCCTCCGCGTCCAGCCGCTCCAGATCCACGGAGTCGATCGGCGCGAGGTCGATCCCCCGCTCCGACGCGTGGCGGATGATGCTGGCGATCCGGGCGTGCGCGTACTGCACGTAGTAGACGGGGTTCTCCAGGCTCTGGCGGGAGACCTCCTCGATGTCGAAGTTGATCGGGGAATCACTGGATCGCGCCAGCAGCGCGTATCGCGCGGCGTCGGCCCCCACCTCGTCCAGCAGCTCGTCGAGCGTGATGAGGTCCCCGGCCCGCTTGCTCATCTTCACCGGTTGGCCCCCGCGGTACAGCGAGACGAACTGGTAGAGGACGAACTCCATGGCCTCCGGGTCGTACCCGAGGGCCTGGGCCGCGCCCCGCACCCGTACCACGTCACCGTGGTGGTCGGCGCCCCACACGTACACCAGCCGGTCGAATCCCCGGCCGAACTTGTCGCGCAGGTACGCCACGTCCTTGGCGAAATACGTGGGAGCGCCGTTGCTCCGGATCAGGACCCGGTCCTTGTCGTCACCGAACTCCGTGGAGCGGAACCACACCGCGCCGTCGGCGTCGTACGCGAACCCCTTCTGCCGCAACAGTTTCACGGCCTCCTCGACCGCGCCCGACTGCTCCAGGTAGGCCTCGGAGAACCACGAGTCGAAATGCACGCCGAACCGGTCCAGCGTCGACCGGATCCACTCGATCATGCGCCGGCGGCTCTCCTCCACGAACCACTTCCGCCGGGCCTCCGGTTCCTCGTGCACGAACCGGTCGCCGACTTCCTCCGCGATCTGCGCCGCGACGTCGTCCACGTACTCGCCGTGGTAGCCGTTCTCGGGGACCTCGGCCGGCACACCGAATCGGGCCAGGTACCGTGCCTCCACCGACTGGCCGAGGAGCTCCATCTGGGTCCCGCTGTCGTTCCAGTAGTACTCGCGCTCGACCCCGAACCCCGCCGCCTCGAGGATGGATGCGATGGCATCGCCGAGCGCGGTGTTGCGCGCGTGCCCGACATGCAGTGGCCCGGTGGGATTGGCCGACACGAACTCGACCTGGGCCCGCTCCCCGGTCGGATCCAGCAGTCCGAACGAGTCGCCCCGCGCGACCACCTCCCGGAGCACGTCGTACAGCCACAGGTGCACCACGTGGAAGTTGATGAAACCGGGCGGGGCAACCTCGGCGGAGGACAGGAAGTCCGCTTTCGGCATCTGGTGGACGATGGCCGCCGCGACCTCGCCGGGGTTCCGCTTCAGCCGGGCCCCCCACGCCATGGCCACGTTCGTGGAGAAGTCCCCGAACCGCTTCTGCGGGGGCCGGATCAGCTCGATCTCGACCGGCGGTTCGGCCCCGAGGTCGGCGGCCGCCCCCGACACAGCTTCACGGATGAGCGCCTTCAGCTTCTTCTCGATCACGGTGGAATCTCGAGGACCTCCGGGACGGACGGGCGCTGAGAGGCCGGTTGCTACACTGGCCGCGGCCCCCGTAGCTCAGAGGATAGAGCACGCGCCTCCGGAGCGCGGTGCGCAGGTTCGAGTCCTGCCGGGGGCACCTACGAAAGGGACGAACGCGGACCCGCGTCGTTCGGTCCCATCAACCCCGGCGCCAGCACCACCTTGACGGCGAGCTGCTTGTTGCGCGGGTCGTATCGAGCCTCGAGGTTGAGCGCTTGGAGGAGCGCACGAAACTCCGCCTCCTCGAGCAGCTCGAAGTCGACATCGACGAGCGGGAGCACGTCGAGCAACTCTGCGGCCTGCTCCGGATCGGGATGATGTGAGGCCGCCCGCTCGGCCGCCTCAATCTGCTGCTGCCGCTTCGCCTTGAGCTGAGAGAGCTCCTCCAGACGCCGGGGATCTCTCCCGGCTCTCTGTCTCGAGGTTCGCGACCTGCCGGCGGATCCGCAGCGTGAGTTCGTCGATCTCGGCTCGGAGGCGATCCACGTCGTGACGTCCCTCGGCTTACGGGTCAGAGCCGGTGAGCGCCTCTCGAAGCAATGGCACGCGATCGGAACCGAACACCCGGTCGGCGAGCCCGTAGAGTTCGCGCCCGGCGTCGGTAAGCACGCGGAGCGGTCCATCCTTCCGCCAGCTGGCAGTGCCCTGGCAGAAGCCAGCCACCCCGCGGGGGTCGTACCCCTCCTGGATAGCGAAGGCTCGAGCATCGTCCTCGTGGAGACGGCCCTCGGGCGCGTCGTAGAAGCGGGGCAGATAGCGGAGCATGCGCTGGAACCGCCAGCCGTATTCGCGGTCCTCCTCTGGCGGGACCGGCTCGATCACCTCGCCGATGAGAGCGGCGAGGTCATCGGCCTGCAGGCACTGGGAGGGATCGGCGCGCCTATCAGGACCGAAGTGAATGCCTTCCGCCTGGAGGACGTCGTGGACGTCGCGAGTGTCCGTCGGATCACTCCAGTGGAACGCGTCGGCTACTCGACCTCCCGCTTTGAGCACCCGATGTGCGTTGAGGACGCCAGGGGTCGTTGCGAGGTGTTGGCCGATGGGCACCTGATGGGAGCCGATGAGCTCGGCTACGTCGCTGTAGGAGGTCCAGGCTCCCAACGGCAGCGCGGCAAGAGCCGCATGCAGACGGCTCCAGTCCCCCCCGCGTGAGGGCTCCTCCACTCCGGCGAGGGGGCCGGGCCAAAGTTTGATCGCACAGCAACCCGCCGGTTCGATCGGGTCGACCGGAAGACAGACGGACAGGTGATGCACGAGTGCGACCCACCCTCACGATCCGGCCGAGGTCGCCCTTCCGCTCTCTCCCTAACCGGACAGCAGCTCGAGTCGACGTGCGGCCGCTTCGAGGTCGGCCCGAAAATCGGCCAATCCGGAAAGCGTGTAGAGGCCGTCGATCGAGCGCTTGTCCCAGAGACTGTGAATCCGACGGAGGTCGGCCTGGCGGCTGAGCCAGCCGATGCCGTCCACCACGGCGAACACGTACTGGTTCGGGAGCCGCACCTCGGCCATGGCCTCGATCTCCCGAGCTGCGTCGGTCAGCTTGCTCCCTGTGGAGTCGAAGCCCTTTATCCCGCAGACGATCTGGGCCCGCTGGCCGCCCTCTGGTATCGCGAGATCGCAGGGCGCCGTCTGGCCCCCACGGCCTCGGAATTGGGTCCGCATCTGCCTGGGCAGTTCGAGATCGTCGACGATCCTCTCGACCTGGTCCTCGACCCTTCGTCCGCGACCGATCGAGCCAGCCGCGCGGAGGCGGGACGCGTAACGCTCAGCCAGAACGTCTGCGAATGACCACCGCCGGACTCGCTGATCCTTCAGCCGCTGAACCAAGCGGAACTCATCGTCGAGAAGGCTCACGAGCTCGGCCGCCTTGGTCTTCGCGAGGCCCTCCCATCCGGGGCTGCCGAATCGATACCTCAGAGTGTTCCGCAGTTGCTCCTGCGTGAGCCCTACGGACAGCCCGAGGATCGGAACCCAGTCGGGGTGCTCACCGATGAGGCTGGCCAGGCTCTTGACGGTGACGCGCGGCATAGCCTCGAGCGTTCGTGCCGCTTCCTCGATCCACGCCCGGGTTTGGTCGTCCAGCTCGACGATGCCGCCAAGGCGACTGATCCCCGCGAGGAAGTCCTCGAAGGGGATGGCGTCCACCTGAGCTACCGGGCCACGAAGATGTACTCGTGCGCCTGCCGGCGCAGAGCGGAAGCGTGCGTGCCGAAGTGGTAGCGGTGCGGGACGGCGTAGCAGTCAACCCGCCGCTTCACCTTTCTCAGGAGACGGCGGATCTCCTCCTCGTCCGGCACTGACTGGGAGTTATAGGAGAGCACGATGATGCTGTCGCTGAATCGGTCGAAGAGATCCCCCAGAGCCTTGACGATCGTGCGCTTGTAGGCGAACGGCGTGAAGCGCTTGCGGAGCTTCTTCGTCGCGGTGTGCTCCATGATCTCCTGCCCCCGCCAGTACACAGAGAGCCCCTCGAGGAAGTGGTAGCGCTTGATGTAGTCGTTGTCATCGCGCGGCGGGGCATAGGGCGGGTCGAAGTAGACGAGGTCGAATCCAGAGGGGTCCACCTCGAAGATGTCCTGGCAGAGGGCGCGGCAGTCCTGTCCGTTGTCGAAGACCACGGTGTTGTACGCCTCTGCCGTCAGGCGGAACTGGTCGCGGAGAGGCATGTGGAGGTTCCGCCGGCCGTCGTCGTAGCGCAGGTCGGTGACCGTGAACACTCCCCGAGGCTGCTTCCTCGCGGCGGCCAGGCACAGGGCGGCGAGAGCGATGTCCCGCTTGTAGGACGGCAGCGACTCGAGGTGGGACCAGGCTCCGTCCAGGAAGGCGTGATCCTCCTGCGAAAAGTAGAGCCCCTCGAAGGTCTTGCGGATGAAGTCGCGGTCGTCGGCAGGGGGTCCGACGATCCGCTCGATGTCCTCGGCCGCGAGCAGCACCTCGGCGTTCTCGACGGTCGCTCGGGCCACGACGGCGGAGAAGTTGAGGAAATCGTTCGTCGTGACCCGCTTCCCCATGGCCTTGAGCGCGTATGATACCACGCCGCTCCCGCTGAAGGCGTCCAGGGCGGAAGAGAAGGGCAGGCCGGCAAGGACGTCGACAAGATGGGGCACGACTCGGTACTTAGAGCCCATGTAACGCAGTCGCGGGAAGACGGACACGCGTGCGAGGGCTTCCTCCACATCGGCCCCGGCTTTCGGCCGTTCCCCAAGTACCTGTGCCATCGATCCCGCCTCAAGCCCGAATGACATCTGTGTAACTTCTACACCGTCCCCCGTCCGGTTGCAAAGCCCGGAGTGCTCCATCCCCTGGCCGGATGAGGCCGGCGTCTCGTATTGCCAGGTAGGCATGCAACCCACTCAAGCAGGTGCCAGTGACACCTCAATCCGGCAGGCGATCTACCTGCGCCCTTTCGACCGTCCGGGCCCTCCCCGAGGGGCCTGTTGCCGCCACGGATGTATCGTCTGGATGCCTAGGACCGGACGAGATCCCGATGTGGGGGACTGGGCGAGACCGCCTCCTGCTTCGCCTCGGACGAAGGGCCCGGCCCTTGCAGGCAGAACGGGTGATGAGCCAAAGAAGGAGAGTGACGTAATGGCATCAACCACGGTGCCGGCCGCAGAAGTAAGGCGCATTCGCACACAGGACGTCGCGGCGAACCCTCACAACCCCGCGCCTGTTCGATGAGGAACCGAGGAGGATCCTGGAAGAGTCGATCCAGAAGCTTGGGATCCGCTCGAGCCGGTCAGGGCTCTCCTTGGGAGCCGCCGCCCGCGGGCCGCAGCCACCGGGCGGCCAGGCGCGTGACCACCGGCATGACCACGTAGGTCATGAGGGTGAGCAGGCAGAACGGGAGCAGCGCCGCCCGGGCCACGAGGGGCCACCCCTTCACGTGCGGGGCGACGAGCGCCAGGAACAGCAGCGCCAGCGGATACAGCGCAGCCAGCGAGACCAGCCACATCTTCCACCGAGGCGGCGGCTTCATGGTGGGGACCCCCGCGCCCGGCAACGTGAACCAGGTCTCCAGGCCGGTGGTGTGCTGGACCCCCCGTTCGGCTTCGATGACGCCCTCGAGTCGAGCCAGCCACTCCTTCCGCTCCCCGGACTCCATCCAGGCGTCGAGCCGTGATCGGTCGGTGAACTGGAACAGGACATGGTAGTCCCGGCTGCCGGGGTCGTGGAGCACGCTGGCGCTCAGATGCCCCGGGAACACGGAGGAGGCCTCGATGATGCCGTGGACCCACTGCCCGAAGTCTCCCTCCCTGCCCGGCCTCACCGTCCGGCTGATCACCGTGGTGACCCGTTCCCCCACCGGCCCGGTGCGGGGCTCGGGGACGGATCCACCCGGCCTCTCCGACGACATGGCGACAGTGTCGCAGCCTGCGCGCGTTGCGAGACACTCTGCCCGTGGTACCCGAGACCCGATACGCCATGGCACCCGACGGCGTGTCCATCGCGTACCAGGTCGTGGGCCAGGGACCCCGCGACCTGGTGTGGGTGCCGGGATGGGTGTCGCACCTGGAGGCGGCGTGGGACGAGCCCACCATGGCCCGGTTCTTCGCCCGCCTGGCCACGTTCAGCCGGCTGATCCTGTTCGACAAGCGTGGCACCGGGCTCAGCGACCGGGTCTCGGAAGCGGAGCTGCCCTCGCTCGAGACGCGGATGAGCGACGTGCTCTCGGTGTGCGACGCGGCCGGGTCGAGCAGCGCGGCGCTCCTGGGCGTGTCGGAGGGCGCGCCGATGTGCGCGCTCTTCGCGGCCACCTACCCCGACCGGACCACGGCCCTCATCCTGTACGGCGGGTACGCGAAGCGCCTGCGGGACGACGACCACCCGTGGGGCGTCACCGAGGAGGACCATCTGGCCCTCCTCGACGAGATCCGCACGGGGTGGGGCGGCCCGGTGGGCCTCGACGTCCGGGCGCCCCACAAGGCACACGACCCCCGGTTTCCCGAGAACTGGGCCCGGTATCTCCGGCTCGGGGCCAGCCCCTCGGCAGCGCTGGCGCTCACCAGGATGAACGCCGAGATCGACGTCCGTGCCGTCCTGCCCACCATCCGTGTTCCCACGCTCGTGTTGCATCGGACGGACGACCGGGCCATTCCGGCCGGGGCAGGCCGCTAGGTGGCGGAGCACATCTCCGGCGCGAGGTACGTGGAGCATCCGGGAGACGACCACCTGCCGTGGGTGGGCGACGCCGAGCGGGTCCTCGGGGAGATCGAGGAGTTCCTGACGGGGATCCGGCCGGGGCCGAGGCCGGACCGGGTCCTGGTCACCGTCCTGTTCACCGACATCGTCGGTTCCACGGACTGGGCCACCCGGCTCGGCGACGAGGCCTGGTCCGACCTGCTCCAGGCGCACCACGACCGCGTCCGGGACCAGCTGGCCGCCCACGCAGGACGGGAGATCGTGACGACCGGCGACGGCTTCCTGGCCGTCTTCGACGGGCCGGCCCGGGCCGTCTCGTGTGCCCGGGCCATCGTGGATGCCGTCCGCGGCCTGGGACTGGAGGTCCGCGCCGGCGTGCACACCGGGGAGGTGGAGCTGGCCGGCGACGACGTGCGCGGACTCGCCGTCCACATCGGGGCGCGGATCGCGGCGCTGGCCGGTCCGGGCGAGGTGCTGGCGTCCCGGACGGTGAAGGACCTCGTCGTCGGCTCGGCCCTGCGGTTCGAGGACCGCGGCACCCACCGACTGAAGGGCGTGCCGGACGAGTGGCAGGTGTTCGCCGTCGTGAGCTGACCTCCGACACCCCGCCGATCGGCCGGGCCCGCGCGTTCGCGCCTGTTAGGACGGCTCGGAGACCGGGCGGCCCGGGCGGACCATGGTCCCGGGTGGGCACAGCCAGGTCATGACGTCCACCGCCAGGCGGCCCGCGCGGACGGCGGGGTCCTGCTCGGCGAGCCGGCGGGCCTCCTCGAGCGACCCCGTGCGGTAGAACGTGATGCCCCGCAACGATGGATCGGGCTGGTCCAGCACCGGACCGTTGGTCACGATCCGCCCCGCGGCGCGAAGGGACTCCTGGTACGCGAGATGCTCACGCTGGATGCGTTCGAGGGTCTCCTCGTCGTACGAGGCGGCATCGGGCGGCCTGCGCAGGATGACCAGCTCGAACGCCTCGAGCTCCATGGAATCGAAGTCTATCCGGCGGCCGTTCCGCGCCGGCGCGGGCTCGAGTCAACTCGGGGAGGCCGCCGGATGGCGGCTTCAGGGAGTGTCGGGATCCGACGGTGCGTCGGACTCGTGCGCGTCGGACTCGTCGGTGTCGTCGACGTCCGTTGGCGCGTCGGGGTCATCCGGCACCACGTACTCCTCCGGCGGCAGCAGGCCGGCGGCCCGGAGGTCGCGGCGTTGGCTTCGGGCCAGGCGGCGCTCCTCCCGAGCGGCGATCTTCCGCTCCCGGACGTTCCGCCGTTGGCGTTTGCCGTATGTCTCTGGCATCGGATGCCTCCCCCCGTGGGGATGGGCGATCGGCTAGTAGCGCGGGACCGGCCGGCGGATCGAGGGGGCGCTGTGGAGCCAGCACGTCGGCGATTCGTTGTAGACGGACAGCACGGTGCTACAGCCCGGATACTCGCAGGCGCGGCCCTTGGCGGATCGCCGCTGGGCCTTGCCCGGAGACGCCGAGCCGTATTCGATCCCGTGCGCCGTCTTCGCCATCGTCGATGACTCCCCTCTGGCCGAGGCCGAGTTTTAGGTCGGTCGAGAGCCAGGGCGATGCGAGATCCACCCGTGGCAGCTCGGCGCGAACCCTCGAAGGGCCTTCGAGGAATCCAGCGTACTAGGTTGCCCGGCCCCCGGCGGGCGAGGTGCGAACCCCGGCCGGAACGCGCTCGGCGGCGTGCTCAGCGTCCTCGTCCGGGCCGCCCGTGCAGGAGCGACCGGCGGCCGCGCTTGGAGGTGAACACCGTCCGGGCAGGCGCGACCGTCATGCCGTCCTGGCGGAACTCGTCCTCCAGCTTCAGCTTTGCGGCGATCCTGCTGACGTCGGCCTGCTGCTCGGGGAGCACCAGCGTCGTCCCGATGCCGCTGCGCCCCGCGCGGGCCGTACGGCCCACCCGGTGCACGTACGCAGTGTGGTCCTCCGGCGGGTCGTAGTTGACGACGTTGGCGATGCCGTCCACGTGGATGCCCCGGGCCGCCACGTCGGTGGCCACCAGCGCCTGTACCGCGCCGGAGCGGAACCGGGCCAGCGCCCGCTCCCGCTGGGACTGGGCCAGGTCACCGTGCATCGCCGCGGCCTGCACGTCGTGGGCGCGGAGCCGTTGCACCAGGCGGTCGGCTCCACGCTTGGTCCGGACGAACACCAGCACCGGGCCGGACTCGTTCTGGATCAGGCGGGCCAGCGACGCCACCTTGCCCTCGGCCGTCACCGGAACGAACCGATGCTCGGCCTCGTCCACGGTGACCCGATCGGATTCCACCTCGTGGAGGACGGCGCCGGGTGCGAACCGGCCGGCCAGCCTGCCGACCTCGCCGTCGAGGGTGGCGGAAAGGAACAGGGTCTGCCGCTGGGCCGGGATCCGCCGCACGATGGCGTCGACCTGGGGCAGGAAGCCCATGTCGAGCATCCGGTCGGCCTCGTCGAGCACGAGGATCCGTACCCCGTCGAGCGAGACGAGCTTGCGGGTGGCGAGGTCCTCCAGGCGTCCGGGCGTCGCCACCAGGATGTCCGCCTTCCGGGCGGCGTCGCCGGAGGCCTTGACCCCGGTGCCGCCGTAGGCCGCCGCGACCCGCAGGTTCCTGGTCGCAGCGAGCGGCCGGATCTCCTCCAGGATCTGCACGGCAAGCTCGCGGGTGGGCGCGAGGACGAGCGCCACCGGCCGGCCTGAGCCGCGCTCGATGCGCTGGACGATGGTGACGGCGAACGCGAGCGTCTTGCCGGAGCCGGTTCGGGAGCGGGCCAGGATGTTCCGCCCGGCCAGCCCGTCCGGAAGGACCATCGACTGGATGGGGAACGGCTCCTCGATGCCGCGGCGCTTCAGATCGCGCACGATGGATTCGGATACGCCGAGATCGGCGAACGAAGGGGACTGCATGGTTCCAACCTTTCCTGCGGCACACGACCGCGGTGTCGGGAGGGTTCAACTTCGACCCGGACCGCCGGAAAGGAGGTACTGGAGAAGAGAAACCTCACGGGGCGACGGCGCCGCCCCTCGGGAATCAGGATACCCGGTTCGAGGGGCCGTGCCTCGCATTCCTGCCACGTTCATCGGGCGATCCGGAGCTTCCCTGTAGGCTTCGGGGTGTGGACCCAGCACGCCGAGAGGCACTGATCGCGCGGTACCGGGAGGGACCGGCCGTGGTGACGGCCGCCCTGGAAGGGGCCGGCGACGAGGAGCTCGACCATCGGCCGGCGGATGGTGGGTGGTCCCCCCGGGAGGTCGTCCATCACCTGGGGGACAGCGAGATGACCTCGGGGATCCGGCTGCGCAAGCTCTTGGCCGAGGACGCCCCGACGATCCAGGGCTACGACGAGGCGGAGTACGCCCGCCGCCTCCACTACGCGTCGCGGCCCATCGGGCCGTCGCTGACGGCGATGCAGGCGGCCCGCGAGGCCACCGTTCCGGTCCTCGAGCTGCTCGGCGAGGTGGACTGGAGCCGCGCGGGGACCCACGAGGAGAGCGGCCCGTACTCGGTGGAGACGTGGCTCGAGATCTATGCCGTGCACGCGCACGATCACGCCGAGCAGATCCGCCGCGCCCTCGCGGAGAGCCGCGCCGCCCGGGCGCGCTGAACGCCGCGCGCCGCGCGCCGGGAGCTGTGGCCCGTGGGCGGGGGGCAGGAGGACGTCGAGGCGAGGGCGAAACGACGGCGCCGGCTCCTGTTCCGCGTCGCGCTCCAGCTACTCGCGCTGGGGGCCGTCGCCTTCGTGTTCCTGCGGGAACGCCACCTGTTCGCCGGATTCGGCTCCACCATGTCCCGGATCACCTGGTACTGGCTGGTGCTGGCCCTGGTCGCCGAGCTGGCCTCCATCGTTCCCCTGGCCGAGGCCCAGCGCCCGGTCCTGTCGGTGGGCGGGGTGTCCGCGCCGCGTGGACAGATGATCCTGGTCACCCTGGCCAGCAACGCCATCTCGATGTCCGTGCCCGGTGGGGTGGCCGTGGCGGAGGGCTACGCGTACAACCGGTACCGGCGGTTCGGCGCGAGCCAGGCGGTGGCGGCGTGGGGGGAGCTGGCGGCGGGGGCGCTGGCGTTCTGCGCGCTGGCGGGCATCGCGCTGACCGGCGCGATCATCGACGCCGGAGGCATCGCGGCCGTCCTGCTCCCCGTGCTCTCGGTGGTGTTCGCGGGGTCGGCCGCCGCCGCCGCGGTCTTCCGCCACCCTCACGTCCTGGTGGCGTGGGTGGAGTGGATCGAGGGACACCTCGGCAGGCACCTCGGAGGCCTGGTGGCCCGGGCCAGCACCCGGGTCCGCGACATCGCCCGGGGGCTCCGGGGCGTGCACCCCACCGTTCCTCAGTGGGTGGCGGCGTTCTGGCTGTCCGCGTTGAACTGGCTCCTGGACGTGGCCTGCCTGGCGTTCGCGTTCCTGGCGGTGGGCGGCCCCGTCCCGTGGGGCGCGGTGTTCCTCGCCTTCGCCGGGACCAAGGTGGTCTCGAGCATCGGGATCACCCCGGGCGGGCTCGGCATCGTCGAGGGCGGGCTGGTGGCGACGTTCGTCGCCTACGGCGCGGACGGCGCGACCGCCGTGGCCGCCGTCGTCGTGTACCGGGCCCTCACCCTGGTTGGCCTGGTCGGGGTGGGCTGGGTGGTGGTCGGGGTCCAGGCCCTGCGGGCGAAGCGGCGGTCGTGAGGCCCTTCGCCCGCCGGGTCAGGCCAGTAGCACTTCCAGGACGTCTCGAACCTCGGCCGGGTCGAACTCGAGGGTGGCGTCGCCGACCTCCAGCTCGACCTCCTGGACTCCGGGGGCGGCGGTGGGCTCCGGGCGCGGCCACGTCCAGATCCCGTCCTCGCGGGCCAGCCGGAGCGAGGCGGCGCGCAGCCGGTCGGCCGGCGCGTGGAGCAGCAGGTGCATCGTCCCGGCCGGCGGCGGATCGGGAACGACCTCCAGGCCGGGCAGGTCGCCGACGGCCGCGGCGATGGCCCGGGCGTGTTCGACGTACCTCGGCATCGAGGGAAGGCGGCGGCGCATGCTGGCCAGCGCGGACGCCGCGTAGGGCCACAACGCGAACAGGGTCCCGCCGTGGCGCCGCCGCCACTCGCGGACCTCGGCCACGATGTCCTCCGGGCCGGCCACGCAGGAGCCGGTGATGCCGCCGAGCTGCTTGTAGAACGACACGTAGACGGTGTCGAACGGCTCGGCGATCTCGGCCAGGGTCCGCTGGTAGAACGGCCCGCAGCCCCACAGCCGCGCGCCGTCCATGTGGACCGCGGCGCCGCGGCCGTGCGCCCATTCGACCTGCGCGACGAGGTCGTCCCAGGCGGGAAGCGGTCCCCCGATCTCGCGCTGCGGGAGCTCCAGCAGCAGCGCGGCGGGTCGCTCGGCCACGCCCTGGAGGTCCTCCAGCGCCAGCAGCCGGTGCGCGTCCCCCGCGGGCCGTCCGACCAGCCCGTGCAACCGCTCGTATCCCTTTCCCTCGTGCACGTCGAGGTGGCAGGTGGGGTGGAACACCACCGTCCGGCTCCCCCGGCGGTCGGCATGGACCCGAAGCGTGATCTGCTGGGCCATGGTCCCGCTGGGCAGGAACACGCCCGCGGGCTTCCCCAGCAGCGTGGCCACCTCGGCCTCGAGCTCCGCGACGACCCCGCCCTCGCCGTAGCGGTCGGGGGCGATCTCGTCGGGAAGCTCGCTCAGCAGGTCCGCAGGGGACCGGAACCCGTGGCCGTACAGGAAGCGGGTGCACGACGCGCGAAGCGCCTGTTCTTCCTGGGCGGAGAGGTCCGTTTCCACTTCGACCGAGAGGCTACCCCGTACCGGAGGCCCCGGGTCCGGTGAGCCGCCGGTCCCCGGTCGCCGTGAGGACGAACACCTGCCAGTTGTAGTACTCGAAGAACGCGCGGGGGTCGTTCGCCATCCGGCGCGCGTACAGGAGCACGGCGGACACGTACGGGAGCGCGTGGTTGTACGCGTACAGCGCGCGCGTAGTCGCCGGGCGCGCCGGAGGCGTGGAGGTAGTTCGCGGCCCCGAGGATCGCGTCGTGCGGGTCGTGGACGTCACCGCCCAGGCCGTACGCCGCCCAGGTGGACGGGATGAATTGCATGGGCCCCTGGGCGCCCGCCGAGCTGGCGGAGACGACCCGGCCAAACTTCGACTCGATGTAGTTCACCGCGGCCAGGACGGTCCACGACACGTGGAACCGCCGCTGGGCCTCGCGGTAGTAACCGAGGAGCACGCGCGCCGGCAGAGGTGCCTCGGTCCGCAGGGCCACCGGCGTGCGGTGGGTGGGACGATGGGCCAGCGAGAACAACCGCATCCCGGCGGCCACGTCGGTCCGGGCCTCTGAGGCAAGGCCGTCCGGGAGGCGGGCGATGACCCGGCCCGCCAGCGTGGGGTCTTGATCCAGCTCGCGATAGATGCGCTGCTGGAACAGCGCCAGCAGGACCACGGGCCGGGGCGGCGGCCACGAATCGACGCCTCCTCCCGACCGCCAGTCGTCGATCGCGGCGCGCAGGGCGAACGTGGTTCGGGCCAGCACGCGGGCCAGGGCGGCCGGGTCCCCCGGGATCGGTTCGTCGGCCTGCGAGAGGGACCGCGACGGGCGCGGGACGGGAGGGTTCGACGTGGCCGGGACCTGGGGAGTGGGCGACGGGACGTCGAGCGTCCCGGGCGCCGCGGGGGTTCGGTCCGCGGGACCCGGCGCGACGGACCCGCACCCGGCGGCGAGCACCAGCGCCGCCCCGAGCACAGCACAGGGGAGCCGGATCGTGGCGGCCCGGAACCGGATCATGGCCCCCCATTGTCTCGCCGGGTCTCGCCGGGGCGAGGAGCGAGGGGGACGCGGTGCGGCCCCTTCGCGACCGGCTACGCGGCCGAACGCCACACCGTGCGGACGAGAGCGTCCTCGATGTCCTTCTCCACCGACGTGGAGAAGCCCGAGGACAGGATGGAGAACTCCGCCCACTCCCCCGTCCGCTTCAGCAGCACGAAGCCCGACAGCGCGGAGATGTTGTCGAGGGTCCCCGTCTTGGCCTGGACCGGCACGCTTCCCAGCCGGTCCTCGAGCGTCCCCTCGCCGGGTTGCGGCAGCGAGTCCCGGAGGGCCTGTCCCCACGGCGCGGTGTCCGCGAACTCCAGCAGGTGCACCATCCCCGCCGCGGTCACCCGGTCCGCGTAGGACAGGCCCGAGGAGTCGTAGGAGGTCACCGTCGCGCCGTGGGCGGCGGCGAACGCCTCGATGGCCGCGGCGCCCTTCGAGATGGTCCCGGGGACTCCGGACCGGGCCACGCCCAGCAGCTTCCCAAGCACCTCGGCGTCGAAGTTCACGGAGTCGAAGTTCTGGTGGGCCAGCAGCACCTCGAGCGGCGCGGACAGCACGCTGGTGATCGGCTCGAGGTGTCCGCCGGGCTGCCCCGCCCCCGGCTTCCCGACCACCTGCACGCCGTGGTTCCTCAGTCGCCGGGTGAGATCGGCGGCGGCGAGGCGCTCCGGGTCGGAGACATGCGTGCCGTGGACCTGGTTCCCCTGGAACGTGAGCGCGGATGGCAGCGCCACCTCCTCCGCCGGGAACTCCGGCTTCCATCCAGGGGCGAACCAGTCGTGCGAGAAGAACCCCGTGCTGCCCATGACCGAGCCCTGGATCGTCCGGATGCCGGCGGCGGCGATCTGGGCGGCCAGCCGGCTCATGGTGGGCTTGCGGACCTCCGGGTTGCCGTGGCCGAGGATCCACAGGTCGCCGGGCACGACCCCCTGGTCGACCTGGGAAGCGGCCGCGGTGGTGGGGATGCGGTAGTCGGGTCCCAGCTGGTCCAGCAGGGCCAGGGACAGCAGCAGCTTCTCGTTGGAGGCCGGCGGGTGCGCCACGGTGCTCTCGCGTTCGAACACCGTCGATCCGCTGCTCGCCACCAGTACCGAGGTCGAGTGCCCGGCGGTCAGGCGGTCGATCCGCACCATCCAGGCGGCCTCGACCACGCTGAGGGTGCGTGTCGAGCTCACGCCGTCGGTGTTCAGATCGTCCTGGTGGGTCCACACGGCGCGAAGCGGAACCTGGGTGCCGATGGCCGACCATCCGTAGCAGAGCTTCGCGCTGGTTGCGGAGGAGGGATCGAGCGTCTGCTGCGCGATGCCCTGCCATCCGGAGGACCCCGGCCCCTGGTCCTGGATGGAGACCGCCTGGCCCGGGCGCGGCGGCGCCACGGTGACGTCGATCGTCGTGCAGTTCCCCGCGCCGAGCGGGTTCCGGCTGAGCCGGGCAGTCACCCTCGCCGAGACCTCCGTCACCGCAGCGTTCGATGTGACCGCGTCGCACGCCCCGCTCGGCGACGAGGCAGCCGGCAGGGACACCTGGTAGCTGCTGGAGAACTGGGGCTTCTGGTAGAACGCGAAGGACCCGTCCGCCGCGGTGGTCTTCGTGGCCAGGACGGTCCACGTCGTTTGGCCCGGCTGCTGGCCCTGGAGCTGGGCCTGCCGGTCCGCCACGCACGACGGGTCCGACTGGATGGCACCGGTCAGCCGGACGAATCCGCCGAACCTGATCTGGCCGCTCGATGCCGTGAGCGAGGCCGAGCCCGGCTGCACGGGCCCGGAGGCGACCGCCGCCGAGGTCGCCGGCAGCACCATGGCCAGCGTCAGGGCGACGGTCAGCAGCGCGCGGCGCAGCACCTGCGAATTCCCCCCCAGCGAATGGACATTTCGCCGCATTCTGCCCCGAGATGGCCCGTTGCTCAAGGGGGCATTCGGGCCAATCTCGGGTCCGGTCGGTGACTACACTGTGCCCGTGGCCGACAGGACGAGCACGGGCGAGGCCATCGCGGAGGCCGTGGAGCGGGCCCGGTCGGGCGGTCCCGAGAAGTACCACCAGAAGCTGGCCGAGCAGGGGAAGCTCTTCGTCCGGGAACGTCTTCGCCTGCTGC
Organism: Actinomycetota bacterium; assembly: GCA_030774015.1. Classification (NCBI taxonomy): domain Bacteria; kingdom Bacillati; phylum Actinomycetota; species Actinomycetota bacterium. The sequence continues at coordinate 51,503 of JALYLZ010000075.1, forward strand.
TCGACGACGAGGGCTCGTTCGCGGAGGAAGGACTCCTGGTGTCGGCGCTGGCCGGCGAGCTCCCCGCGGACGGGGTGGTGACCGGAGTCGGGCTGGTGGGTGGACGCCCCGTCGCGGTCATGGCCAACGACCCCACCGTGAAGGCCGGCTCGTGGGGGCCGGGAACGGTCGAGAAGATCATCCGCATCATCGAGCTGGCCCGCCAACGCAGGATTCCCATCGTCTATCTGGTTGACAGTGCGGGGGCACGCATCACCGACCAGGTCCGGATGTTCCCGGGCCGCCGGGGCGCCGGGAAGATCTTCTTCAACCAGGTCCAGGCCAGCGGTCGCATCCCGCAGGTGTGCTGCCTGCTGGGACCCTCGGCGGCCGGGGGCGCCTACATCCCCGCGTTCTGCGACGTGGTGTTCATGCAGGAACGGAACGCGTCCATGTATCTGGGCTCGCCCCGCATGGCCGAGGAGGTCATCGGCGAGAAGGTGTCCCTGGAGGAGATGGGCGGGGCCCGCATGCACTGCGAGGTCAGCGGGTGCGGCGACCTGCTGGTGCCCGACGACAAGGCGGCCATCGAGGCGGCCCGCGCATACCTCGCGTACTTCCCGTCGAACTACTCCGAGCAGCCGCCGGTGGTGGAAGGCCGCCCCGCCGCATACCGCGGCTCGCTGGCCGGCCTGGTCCCCGAGGACGAGTCGAAGTCGTTCGACATGTACGCGCTGATCGCCGGTGTGGCGGACGAGGAGTCGTTCTTCGAGGTCAAGCCGGCCTACGCGAAGGAAGTCATCGTGGGGCTGGGCCGCCTCGACGGACACGTGGTGGGCGTGGTGGCCAACCAGCCGTTGCACAAGGGCGGCGTGCTGTTCGTGGACTCGGCGGACAAGGCGGCCCGGTTCATCTGGCTCTGCGACGCGTTCAACATCCCGCTGGTGTTCCTGGCCGACGTCCCGGGGTTCATGATCGGGTCGGCCGTGGAGCGGCAGGGCATCATCCGCCACGGGGCGAAGCTCATCACCGCGGTGTCGGAGGCCACCGTTCCGAAGCTGTGCGTCGTGGTTCGCAAGGCCTACGGCGCGGGGCTGTACGCGATGGCCGGGCCGGGGTTCGAGCCCGACGCCACCATCGCGCTGCCCACCGCCCGCATCGCGGTGATGGGCCCGGAACCGGCCGTGAACGCCGTGTACTTCAACCGGATCCAGGCCATCGCGGAGCCGGCCGAACGCGAGGCGTTCGTCGCCGACAAGCGCCGCGAGTACGAGGAGGACATCGACCTCCTGCACCTGTCGTCGGAGAACGTGGTCGACGCGGTGGTGCAGCCGGACGAGCTCCGGGGCGAGCTGATCCGCCGGCTCGCCTACACGTCCGGCAAGGAGCGGCACTTCAGCGGACGCCGCCACGGGGTGCCCCCGGTTTGAGCTCGCATCCGTTTCACGGCGGCGGGCCGGAGTCCGGGCGGTGAGCTTCGTCACCAGAGAGGACCACGGCCACGTCGCCGTGGTCACCCTCTCCCGTCCCGAGGCGCTCAACGCGATCTCGGGCGAGGTGGCCGACCAGCTGGCGGGCGCGTTCGTGTCCGCCGCGGCGGACCCGGGGGCGTGGGTGGTGGTGCTGGCCGCAGCCGGGGAGAAGGCCTTCTGCGTCGGGGCCGACCTGAAGGAACGCAACCAGCTGGACGACCGGGGATGGATGCGGAACCGCGTGCTGATGCGGGGGCTGTTCGAGGCCATCCGCTCGGCGCCGCAGCCCACCGTCGCGTCGGTGTTCGGCTACGCCCTGGGTGGGGGGTTCGAGCTGGCCCTGTCCTGCGACCTCATCGTGGCATCTGACGACGCGATCCTCGGGCTTCCCGAGGTCCGCGTGGGGATCGTGCCGGGCGGGGGCGGGACCCAGCTGCTGGCCCGTCGGGTGGGGCCGTCGCGAGCCAAGGAGATGATCTTCACCGGGAAGCGGATCCACGCGGGGCAGGCGTACGACGCCGGCCTGGTGGCGCGGGTGGTCCCGCGTCCACAACTGGGAGCGGCCACGCTGGAGCTGGCCGAGGAGATCTGCCGCTCGTCGCCGGTGGCAGTCCGGGAGGCCAAGAAGGCGATCGACCGCGGGGGTGAGATCCCGCTGGAGCACGGCATCGAGATCGAGGACCAGGCCTGGCGCAAGGCCGTCGCCTCGGAGGACCGCGCGGAGGGGATCGCCGCCTTCAACGAGAAGCGCGAGCCGCGGTGGAAGGGCCGCTGATCGGAGGGCTCCCCGCGCGGGTGACCATCCGCGAGGTGGGGCCTCGCGACGGGCTTCAGGCCGAGGCGCCGCTCCCGGTTCACCAGCGGGCGGGGCTCATCGACATGCTGACCGGGGCGAACCTCCCGAAGATCGAGGCGGTCTCGTTCGTGTCTCCCAAGGCGGTCCCGGCCATGGCGGACGCCGGGGAAGTCTGGCGGCTGGTGCGGCGGCGGCCCGAGGTCGCCTACTCGGCCCTGGTCCCCAACCGTCGCGGCGCCGAGGCGGCTCTGGAGGCGGGCGGGTTCGCATCGCTCCAGGCCTTCGTCGCGGCCTCCGACGGCTACAACCTGCACAACGTCGGAAAGACCGTCGAGGAGTCGCTCGGCGACGTGCGGGAGGTGATCGAGGCGGCGGCGACGGCCGGCGTCCCGGTCGAGGTCTCGATCTCCTGCGCCTTCGGCGACCCGTACGAGGGAGCGGTGCCTGTCGAGCGGGTCGTCTCGGTGGCCGAGCGCGTGGCCGGGCTCGGGGCCGTCGGCGTCTCGCTGGGAGACACCACCGGGATGGCGAACCCTCGCAAGGTGTGGGACCTGGTTCCAGTCCTCAGGGATCAGGTCCCGGAGCTCCGCCTGAACCTCCATTTCCATGATGCGCGGGGAGCGGCCCTGGCGAACGTGCTCGCCGCGATGCAGGCCGGCGTGGACGAGTTCGACGCCAGCATCGGCGGTCTGGGCGGCTCGCCGTTCGCCCCCGGCCAGGCCGGCGCGAACGGGAACGTCCCCACCGAGGACCTCGTGGCCATGCTGGTGGGGATGGGCATCGACACCGGCGTGGACGTCATGGCTTTGTTCACGGCGGCCCGGATGCTGGAGGGGATGGTGGGCCATCCCGTCCCCGGCCGGGCATGGCGGGCCGACTACCCGGAGCTGGGGTGGGCCTCGCCGGTGTAGCCAGCTTCGAGTCCGCCCTCGACGCGGGCCACCACGCGGAACGTTCCCGGCTTCGCCTCGTCACACAGCGCGGCGAGCCGCGCCAGGGCGCCGGGCGTGTCCGGGGCGGACCGCATCATCGCGATGTCGTCGAGGCTCCTCCACGGACCGAACGAGTAGAACAGGCGCGGATCATCGACGCTCTGCACCAGGGTCCCGGGCCCGGGTGGGTTGGGGAGGTTCCGGAAATAGCCCCCCAGACGCCTCCACGCTTCCACGAACTCCGATTCCTTCCCCTCCCTGACCCGCCATACGCCGAGCGTGTAGACCTCCATGACCCACTCCCTGGTGCGTTGGTCTGACGCGCGACACCCTATCCTCTCGGTGCGCGTCCGCAGCGCCAGGAGGATCCGTGTTCTCGAAGGTCCTGATCGCCAACCGTGGTGAGATCGCCGTGCGCATCGCACGGACCTGCCGCGAGCTCGGGGTAGCGACGGTGGCGGTGTTCTCCGACCTCGACGCCAACGCCCGCCACGTCGCGCTGGCCGACGAGAGCGTCCATCTCCCCGGTGAATCGGCGGCCGAGACGTACCTCAACCTCCCCGCCGTGCTGGAGGCCGCCCGGCGTACCGGCGCGCAGGCCGTCCATCCGGGCTACGGCTTCTTCTCGGAGCGGGGCGACGTGGCCGAGGCCGTTGAGGAGGCCGGGCTGGTGTGGATCGGGCCGCCTCCCGAGGCCGCCCGTGCCGTGGGCGACAAGGTTCGCGCACGTCAGCTGGCCTCCGGGGCGGGAGTGTCAGTGGTGCCCGGTACGCTCCAGCCGGTCCAGGAACCGGGGGAGGTGCACGCCTTCGGGGAAGAGCACGGATACCCCATAGCGATCAAGGCGGCCGGGGGCGGAGGCGGCCGGGGACTTCGGGTCGCCGCCGGACCCGAGGAGGTCCCCGAGGCGTTCGCCGCAGCCACCCGGGAGGCCGAGGCCTGGTTCGGCTCGCCCGGCGTGTACCTGGAGCGGTACCTCGAACGGCCCAAGCACGTCGAGGTCCAGGTGCTCGCGCCCGCCGCGGGCGAGGCCATGTGGCTGGGCGCGCGGGACTGCTCGCTCCAGCGCCGCCACCAGAAACTCGTCGAGGAGACCCCTCCGCCGCTGCATGCCGGCATCGTCCCGGCCATGGGCGAGGCCGCCGTCGCGGTGGCCAACGCCTGCGGGTACGTCAACGCGGGCACCGTCGAGTTCCTGGTGGACGAGGACGGGCGCTTCTACTTCTTGGAGGTGAACGCCCGGCTCCAGGTCGAGCACACCATCACCGAGGAGGTCCTCGGCCTGGACCTGGTGGCCTGCCAGCTCCGCATCGCCGCCGGCGAGCCCGTCGGGTTCACGCGCGAGGACCTGGCGCCGCGGGGCCACGCCATCGAGTGCCGGATCAACGCCGAGAACCCGGCCCGGCGCTTCCTGCCCGGTCCCGGCCGCATCGAGCGGTACCGGGAGCCCGGCGGCCTCGGCGTCCGCGTGGACTCCGGGTACGCGGAGGGCGACGAGGTGCCGCGGGCCTACGACAGCCTCCTGGCCAAGCTGGTGGTGTGGGGCCCCACGCGGGAGGAGGCTCGCCGCCGCATGCTCAGGGCCCTGCGCGAATTCGACGTGGCCGGCGTCCCCACCACGATCCCGGCGCACATCGTCTTGCTGGAGCACCCGGCATTCGTGGACGGCTCGTACACCACCCGGACCGTGGAGGGCGGAGCGCTGGATTCATTGGTCGAGCCGAACGCTCCTGCCCGGGGGCCAGCGAAGGCAGCCGACTGTGCCCCGAGCAATGCGGCCGTCTCATCCGAGGCCGCCGCATCCGAGGCCGCCGTCCTGCTGGTGGCGGGCCAGGCCGTGCGGCTGTGGAATCCCGCGATGGCCGCCGAGGCCGCCGCCTCCACGGCCACGCGGGCGGTCGCCGGCGACGGCGTCGTGCGCTCGCCCATGCACGGGACGATCCTGAAGCTGGAGGTCGCGAAGGGCGACCAGGTCCAGGCGGGCGACCCGGTGGCCATCCTGGAGGCCATGAAGATGGAGACCCAGGTCAGCGCCCCCGTGTCGGGCTCGGTCACGGCCGTGCACGTGCAGGCCGGGGAGGTCGTGGAGGCCGGCGAGCCCATCGCGGAGCTCGGCTGATCGCAGTTCGCGGGTTGGTGTGAGCTCTCAGGCAGCCGGTAAGCTATCTGCCCCATGCCCCCGTCCCCGGCCGCTCGACTCATCTCCTCCACCGATCGCCCCGAGCAAGCTCTTCCCGGCTCCCACGGCTGGGTGCGGGTGCTGGTCGACCATCGCGCGGGATCGAGGAATCTGCTCCAGCGTGAGTTCCGGTTCGGACCCGGACGAACCCCCGAGCTGCACGACGACCAGCGCGAAGAGGCGATGTACGTGGTCGAGGGGCTCGGGACAGTGGACTTGGGCGGGGCCTCCTACGAGCTGGCACCCGGAACGGGGGTCTTCGTGCCCGCGGGAGCCTCCTACGTGCTGGAGAACCCGGGCCCCCACGACCTGGTCCTGGTCTCCGTCCTGTCGCCGCCCCCGTGCGAGCAACCAGGGACGACGACCGACCAACCGGTGGCGGAATCGCCCACCTACGTCGTCCGGGAGGAGGACGAGCCGGCGCTCGCCGCGGGAGAGGACCGCACGTTCAAGGTCCTGGTCGACCCTGGCCACGGGTGCCGAACCATGACCCAGTTCGTTGGGTTCATCGACCGGAGCCAGGCACCCCCCCACGTCCATGCCTACGAGGAGGCGGTCTTCATACTGGAGGGCGAAGGGGTGGCCCACGTCGACGGGCGCGACCTTCCGTTCGCCAGGGGCGCGGCCATCTTCCTGCCCCCCGGCGTCCCGCATCATCTGGAGAACACCAGCCGCGAGGTCCTCAAGCTGCTCGGCGTGTTCTCCCCCGCCGGATCCCCCGCCTCCAGGGAAACCGCCGATTCCGGTTGATCGCAGAGGCCCTCGCGACCCCGCTTGACGGTGGCGCGGGCCCGTGATTGCCTCCGCGCGATGCCGGTCTCCGAGACCAACTCGAAGGTCGTCTACGAGGCCCTGAGCACGGCCGGCGTCCGCATCGTGTCGGCGCTGCCCGAGACCTGGCTGGTCCACCTCATCCGGATGGCCGAGGACGACCCGGACATGGTGCTGGTGCGCCTGGCAAAGGAAGAGGAGGGCGTCGGCATCTCGGCGGGGGCGCACCTGGCCGGCGCCCGCTCCGCGATGCTCATGCAGAACCACGGGTTCCTGGCGTCGATCAACGGCATCGTCTCCGGGGCCATGCTGTACCGGATTCCGCTGCTCATGCTGATCAGCGACCGCGGACACTTCGGCGAGCGCGACCACTGGCAGACCGAGGGCGGCCGGTTCACCCGCGACGTCCTGGACGCCCTGACCATCCAGTGGGACGCGCTGTGGACTCCCGAAGAGGTCGGGGTCAAGGTCGCGAAGGCCATGACGCTCGCGCACTCCTCGCTGTCGCCGGTTGCGCTGCTGCTGACTCGCGACCTGATGTGGGAGGAGCCGTCGGGGTGACGCGCCGGTGAAGCGGATCGACTGCCTCGAGGCCATCTACGACGACCTCGCGGAGCGCGCTGTGGTCACCATCATGGGCGCGGTGGCCGCGGAGCTGTACTCGCTGGGGCACCGGTCCAACTTCTTCTACCTCGAGCACGCCATGGGCCTGGCCTCATCGATTGGCCTGGGCATCGCGCTGGCCCAGCCGGAGCGCGGCGTCGTTGTGCTCGACGGCGACGGCTCCGTCCTGATGAACCTGGGTGGGCTGACCACCCTGGCCCGGTACGCGCCGCCGAACCTCACCCACATCGTGTTCGACAACGAGAGTCTGCTGTCGGTGGGCGGCTTCCCCACGGCCACGTCCACCGGGTCGGACCTGGCCGGTGTGGCCAGCGCCGCCGGCATCCGCGGAGCCCGGTCGGTGGCCACGCTGGAGGAGTTCACCCGTGCCGCGAAAGAGGACCTGGCCGCGGACCGGTTGACGTGCCTGGTGGCGAAGGTGGAGGCGATCGGGCCGGCCAGCTTCCACATGGACCTGCACCTGCTGGAGAACCGCTTCGAGTTCGCCCGGGCCCTGAGAGTGCCCGAGCAGACGCTCGAGCAGGACGCGGACGCCGGCGCAACGCGCCGTAGATGAAAGGAACCCGAGGACCATGGACGCGCTCGCCTCGCTGGTCGAAGCCCTCGCCGGCGGCACGGTGGAGGTCGTCGACCTCACCCAGCCGCTGTCGGAGGCCACGCCGATCATCCAGCTGCCGCCACCATTCGCGAACACGCCCGGATGGAAGCTCCATGAGATCAGCCGCTACGACGAGCGAGGTCCCGCCTGGTACTGGAACTCCTTCGAGGGTGGGGAGCACGTCGGGACGCACCTCGACGCGCCCATCCACTGGGTCACCGGGCAGGAGCTCGACGACGTGTCGCAGGTGCCGGCCCGCCGGATGGTCGGACCGGCCGTGGTGATCGACAAGTCGGCCGAGGCGGCCGCGGACCCGGACTTCCTGCTCTCGATCGACGACGTCCGGGCGTTCGAGGCGGAGCACGGCCCGCTGCCCGAGGGCGGCTGGCTGCTGTACCGGACCGGGTGGGACGCCCGGGCCCAGGACCAGCAGGCGTTCCTGAACGCCAACGAGACCGGCCCGCACACGCCCGGCATCGCCATCGACTGCGCGCGGTGGCTGGCGGAGGAAGCGCCCATCGTGGGCATCGGCGTGGAGACCGTCGGAACCGACGCCGGCGCAGCGCACTCGTTCGACCCCCCGTTCCCGTGCCACACCTTCATGCTGGGCGCGAACAAGTACGGGCTGACCCAGCTGGCCAACCTGTCGAAGCTGCCGCCGGCCGGGGCCGTGCTCATCGTGGCCCCGCTCAAGATCGTGAAGGGCTCGGGAAGCCCCGTCCGAGCCCTGGCCCTGGTACCTCGCCCATAGCTGGCCGGACCGGCGATCGGGCGCCCACTGGCGCTTCACCCCGTCCGTCCCTCATCCTGTGCCGATGAGCCGCCGAGCGCGTGACGAGACCGGGGCGTGGGTCGGGCGGGGGCGGGGGACCGGCCTGAAGCCGGGCGGGTCCACGGAGGACACGGCGCTCCTACGCAGGGAGGAACCGGGGTTCCTCCGGGAGGACCCCTGGCGGGTCCTTCGGATCATGTCGGAGTTCATCGAGGGGTTCGACGTCCTCGCGACCATCCCGGAGGCGGTGTGCGTGTTCGGGTCGGCCCGCGCGCCCGAGGACGACCCCAGCTACGCGGCGGCCCGGGAGGTCGGCGCCGAACTGGCGAAAGCCGGGTTCGCCGTGATCACCGGAGGCGGCCCGGGCATCATGGAGGCGGCGAACCGGGGCTGCCACGAGGCCGGGGGCCTCTCGGTCGGGTGCAACATCGAGCTGCCGTTCGAGCAGAAGATGAACGCGTACGTCGACCTCGGCGTCGAGTTCCGCTACTTCTTCGTTCGCAAGAACATGTTCGTGAAGTACGCCGAGGGCTTCGTGGTGTTCCCCGGCGGGTTCGGCACGCTGGACGAGCTGTTCGAGGCCCTGACCCTCACCCAGACCGGCAAGATCCAGCACTTCCCGATCGTACTGTATGACCGGAGCTACTGGTCTCCGCTGGTCGATTGGCTCCACGGGGCCGTGCTGGGGAGCGGGAAGGTCAGCCCTGAGGACCTGGAACTGTTCCGCGTGTGCGACGAGCCCGGGGAGGTGCTCGAGCACATCGAGACCGTCCTCGATCGGCGCCGGCCGGGGGAGGACCCGGCGGCCCAGCCACACGTGAAGCCCCACAAGGCCGACGCGCAGTGAGCGGCTCCGGCGGGGCGGCGGCGGCGGCGCCCGAGGAGTTGGCGGCCGCTGCGGCCGTGGCCGGGAAGCCGGCGGTGGCGGGGAAGCCCCAGGCCCCTTGGGACCCGGCCCACCCTTCGGCCATCCAGATCCAGACCCTCACCGACGGCGGGCAGCCGGCCGCCCAGGTGGCGGCGTGGGTCGCCGCGTTCCTCGGCGAGGCCCGCCACTCGCTCGCCATCGCGCTGTACGACCTGGGGCTGTCGGACGCGACGGCCGCTCCCGTGATCCAGGCCATCCACGAGGCCGCCGGCCGGGGCGTCGAGGTCCGCCTGGCCTACAACGAGGACCACGACCAGCCCATCCCGGTCCCGCCCCCGCCCGAGACCAACCGGACCCAGATCGAGGCGTACGGCGTCCCCACCCGCGGTATCCCCGGAGTCCCGGACCTGATGCACCACAAGTACGTGGTGCGGGACGAAGAGACGGTGTGGACCGGTTCGCTGAACTGGACCGAGGATTCCTGGACCCGGGAGGAGAACGTGATCGCGATCGTTCCCTCCCGGGACATCGCCGCCAGCTACACCCGGAACTTCGAGGAGCTGTGGTCCCGCCGGCGGGTGGCCGGCACCGGCGAGTACACCCCCGAACCGGTCGACGTGGCCGGCACCACCGTTCGCGTGCTGTTCTCGCCAGGCCGGGGCCGCCGCCTGGCCCACCGGATCGCCGCGGCCCTCGGCCAGGCGCAGCGGCGGATCCGGGTGTGCTCGCCGGTCATGACCTCGGGCCCCGTCATCGCGACCCTCGCGGAGGTGGCGGCGGCGGGGCGCGTGGACGTGGCAGGGGTGCTCGACTCGACCCAGATGGCGGAGGTCAGGCGGCAGTGGCAGGAGGACGCGGCCTGGAAGATCCCCATCGTGGAGAGCATCCTTTCGAAAACCCCCTTCTCGGGGAAACGGTCGACGCCCTACGGTCCGGGGACGGTCCACGACTACATGCACGCGAAGGTCGTGGTGGCCGACGACACGGTGTTCCTGGGCAGCTACAACCTGTCGCACTCCGGCGAGGAGAACGCCGAGAACGTGCTGGAGATCGCGAGCGCCGACCTGGCCGAGGGGCTGGCCCGGTTCGTCGACGGCCTCCGAACACGATATGAACCCATGCCAGCGTTCGACCACTGATCGAAAGGGAGGAAGCAGCCAATGCAGCAGCCACCGATACCTCAGACCGCGCCCTCTCCGCAGGGCCAGGCCCTGGCCATGCCCGTCACCACCACGTTCGAGTTCCCCGGCTGGGAGGTCCAGCGCTCCCTCGGCGCGTGCTTCGGGCTGATCGTCCGCTCGATGGGGTTCGCCAAGGGGTTCGGGGCCGCGTGGAAGACCCTGAAGGGCGGCGAGGTCTCCCAGTACACCGAGCTGCTGGAGGACAGCCGCCGCCACGCCATGGACCGCATGATCGAGAACGCCCGCCTGCTGGGGGCGAACGCCATCGTCGGCATGCGGTTCGACTCCTCGGAGATCGGCGAGAGCCTCACCGAGATCGTGGCGTATTGCACGGCGGTGGTGGTGGGGGCGAGGCAGTAGCGGGGGCGGCGACGGCCATGCCGGTGAGGCAGTAGCGGGCCGGGGACGACCATGCTGGTGTGGCTGATCGTCGGCGGCGTGCTGGTGGTGGCGTTCGTGCTGAGCCTGTCCCTTCGGCGACACGGCGAGAGCCAGGTGCCGCAGGAAGGGTGGCATCGCACCGACGAGGTCTTCCGCGACCCGACCACCGGCCGGCTGATGCGGGTGTGGGTGGATCCCATCGACGGATCCCGCCACTACGTCCCGGAGCGCGAGTAGCCCGCCGCGGACAGACGGTCCACGTGTGATCGAACCTACCGCGGGGTAAGGACCGGCCGCCCACGCTGAAGGCAACGGGAGGTCAACGTGTCTCGCCCGCGCACCCTCGCCCTGATCGGCGCCCTGTCCGCCGTCGCCCTGCTCTCCCCCGCCCGCACGGCCCTGGGGGCCGGAGCCCAGACGCTGGCCGGCCGCGCCGCGAGCCTCGGCCTGACCTGCTCACCCGTCACGTCCGGCGACGGGGTGACCTACACGAGGTGCACGGGTGAGATCCCCACCTTCGATGGGATCGGCCTGGACACCGACCTGTCCATCCCCGCCGGCGCGACGGCGCCGGCTCCCACGGTGGTGTTCCTGCACGGCTGGTCGCTGGACAAGACCAACTGGGAAGCGAGCTCGACGACAGGTGACTCCGCAGAGCAGTGGCACTGGAACAACGTGTGGTTCGCCTCGCGGGGGTGGGTGGCCGTGAACTACACGGCCCGGGGGTTCGAGGAGTCGTGCGGGATGGCCGACTCCGATCCCAACTGTCCCAACGGGTACACGCACCTGGCGGACCGGAACTTCGAGACCAGGGACACCCAGACCATCCTCGGCAAGCTGGTCGACGCGGGCATCGCCAACGCCGGCCGGCTGCTATCCACGGGCGAGTCCTACGGGGGCGGCCAGTCCTGGCTCCTGGCGACGGCCCTGCCGTGGAAGAGCCCGAGGGGTCGCTCGCTCCAGCTCGCCGCGGCGGTCCCGCTGTACGGGTGGACCGACCTGCTCGACTCGCTCGCGCCGAGCGGCCGGGCCACCGACCACACCAGCCAGACCGCCGACCACGTGACGCCCCTCGGCGTTCCCAAGGACAGCTACATCACCGGCCTGTACGCGGTGGGCCGTGCCCTGGCCCAGGGCCGGTACGACGAGGACCCCACCGATCCCGGGAACAACATCGACCTTCAGTACGCGGCCGTGCAGTCCGGCGAGCCGTACGACTCCAAGCCGAACATGGACGTCGTGAAGCAGAGCTTCCGGAACCGGGGCGCCTACTACGCCGACGCCTACCTGCAGTGGACCCAGATCAACACGCTGACGAACGGGTTCGTGGACGCGTACGTGCTGGGGAGGACGGCGGAGCGACCGGCTGCCCAGGCCTACTCGTTCCAGACGCACTGCCCGCCGGTGGGCGGCCCCGCGACCCCCGTCGCCGGGGCGTGGGACTCGCTGTCCAGAGGCACCGCGTCCGCGTCGTGGACGGGCTCGACGACGACCAGCTCGGCGGATCCGAACCCCGCCGACGGTGCGGCGACGGACCCGATCGCGAACTCGGGATGCATGAGCGAGCAGGTGAGCAACGAGGACCCCGGCCAGGCGTTCTGGTCCTGGCAGATTCCCTCGGGCGGCCTGACCCTGCTAGGGCTGCCGGCGGTCGAGCTCGGCTACGCGCTCGCCGGGGTGGACGCCACGGTCGTGTACAAGCTGTGGGACGTGGCCCCGGACGGGACCAAGACGCTCGTCTCGCGAGGGGACCAGCGGATCGCCACGGAGGCCGGCGACCTTGCCTCCGGCACCCTCGGCACGGAGCTGTGAGGCAACCACTGGCTCTTCCCCTCCGGCGACACCATCGAGCTCCAGGTGGGGCAGACGGACTCGCCGACGTTCCGACCGGACAGCCTGCCCTCCTCGCTCACGATCTCGTCGCTGTCGGTGACGCTTCCGACCCGAGAGACGGGACGGATCACGCTGACACCGGCGTCCTGAGCCCCGGCTCGGCCTGCTCCCGATCCCGGGCCGGCGGCGTGATCACCCCGGTCCGGCGGTAGGCTTCCGGCATGACCGGCGACGAGGTCCGCGACGGGGTCCGCGAGGAGCTCCGCGAGCGCGTCACCCGGGACCGGTCGCGGGTTCGGGAGGAGCTCGAGCGGCTGGTCCGGATCCCGTCGGTCAGTGCGCCGGGGTTCGATCCGGCGCACGTCCGAGCTTCCGCGGACGCCACGGCCGAGGCGCTCGCACAGGCCGGATGCACGGGGATTCGCCTCCTGGAGCTGGAAGGGGGCCATCCCGCGGTGTACGGCGAGGCCTGGGGTCCGATCGCGGCCGCAGCGGCGGCGGCGGCGCCGGTCCCACCGTCCTGCTGTACGCGCACCACGACGTGCAGCCCCCCGGACGGACCGAGGACTGGGACACGCCGCCGTTCGAGCCGGTGGAACGAGCGGGCCGCCTGTACGGCCGCGGGACCTCGGACGACAAGTGCGGGATCGTGATGCACACCGCGGCGATCCGGGCCTTCGACGCGCGCCCGCCGGTCAACGTGAAGGTCGTCGTGGAGGGCGAGGAGGAGATCGGGTCCGCGCACCTCGTCGAGTTCCTCCACGCGTACGGGGACCTCCTGGCCACGGACGTACTGGTGCTGGCGGACGCCGGGAACTGGAAGCTCGGGACGCCGGCCCTCACCACCTCGCTCCGGGGGCTGGTCGACTGCGTCGTCGAGGTCCGAACCCTCTCCCACGCCGTCCACAGCGGCACCTTCGGGGGCCCCGCGCCGGACGCCCTCTCGGCCCTGGCCCGTCTGCTGGCGACGCTGCACGACGATCGGGGCAACGTGGCCGTCCCCGGCCTGGCCACCGGCCCGCCGCCGGACATCGACGAGGACGAAGACGAGTTCCGAGCCACGGCCGGCGTCCTGCCCGGGGTCCGGCTGATCGGAGAGGGATCCATCACCGAGCGCGCCTGGATGCACCCGGCCGTCTCGGTCCTCGGCGTCGACGCCCCCACCATCGCCGAGTCGTCCAACCAGCTCGTCCCCGCGGCGCGAGCCCGGATCAGCCTGCGGCTCGCCCCCGGCCAGGATCCGGTGAAGGCGCTGGACGCCCTGGTCTCGCACCTGGAGGGATACGCGCCGTGGGGCGCCCAGGTCCGTGTGACCCGCGGCTCGGAGGCCGAGCCCTTCCACATCCGGGCCACCGGCCCCGCCCACCAGGCCGCCCGGCGGGCGTTCCGGGACGCATGGGGAACCGACAGCGTCGACATGGGGATGGGCGGGACCATCCCGCTGGTCGCCGCCTTCTCCCAGGCCTACCCGGAGGCCGCGCTCCTGCTCACCGGGGCCGCCGACCCCGATTGCCGGGCCCACGGCGAGAACGAGAGCGTGCACCTCGGCGAGCTGGAACGCTCCTGCGTGGCCGAGGCCCTGCTGCTCCAGTACCTGGCGCCAGGAACGCCATGAGGGCGAGGACAGCGTGAAGGCCCTGCTGACCGCCGGCGGCCACGGCACGCGCCTTCGGCCGATCACGCACACCCAGAACAAGCACCTCATCCCGGTGGCCAACAAGCCCATGCTCTTCTACGGGCTGGAGGGGATCGCCGGCGCCGGCATCCGCGAGGTCGGCATCATCGTCGGAGACACCGAGGACGAGATCCGGGCGGCGGTCGGCGACGGCTCGTCGTGGGGCCTCGAGGTGACCTATCTCCACCAGGATGCGCCGCTCGGGCTGGCCCACGTCGTCCTCACCGCCCAGGAGTTCCTGGGGGACCAGCCGTTCCTCATGCACCTCGGCGACAACCTCGTGCGTGAACGCCTGGACCGCTCGATCCGGGTATTCCGGGAGCAGCAGGCAGACGCACAGGTCTTCCTGGTCAAGGTGCCGGAGCCGTCACGCTTCGGGGTGGCCGTCCTGGAGGGGGAGCGGATCGTGCGGCTGGTGGAGAAGCCTCGCGAACACGTCTCGGACTACGCCCTGGCCGGTGTGTACGTCTTCGGCCCGGCCATCTTCCGGGCCGCCGCGTCGCTCGAACCGTCGTGGCGGGGCGAGCTCGAGATCACCGACGCCATCCAGTACCTCGTGGACCACGGCTACGACGTCCGCGCCGAGCGCCTCACCGGGTGGTGGAAGGACACCGGGCGCCTGGAGGACCTCCTGGAGGCGAACCGGTTCGCCCTCGACGACCAGGAGCGGCTGGTGGAGGGCGACGTCGACGAGGCCTCGCACCTGGTGGGAGAGGTCCGGGTCGACGCCGGCGCGGTGGTTCGGGAAAGCGTGATCCGGGGGCCCGCCGCGATCGCCTCGGGCTGCCGGATCGAGCGATCCACGATCGACCCCTACACGTCGATCTACCTGAACACCACCCTCCTCGACAGCGAGATCGGGAACTCCATCGTGATGGAGGACTGCGTGATCCAGGACGTCCGCCGGATCCGGGACTCGCTGGTCGGACGCAACGTTCGGGTGGCGCGGGGGGATTCCCTGCCGGCGTCGGTCCAGCTCATGGTGGGCGACAACAGCGCGATCACGCTGCCCTGAGCAGCTGCACCTCCGGGGCAGATCCGCCGCGTACACTGCTGCGAACCCCCGGGAGGAGGGCGAGATGCTGGAACGATCCCAATCCATCGACGAGCTGATCGCGCGCATGGAGGAGATGCTCGTCCCCCTGGAGCGAGCCGACGACGAGCGCCAGCACTTCCACGCCACGTACATGCGCACGAGCATGGCCTTCCGCGCGGAGATCGAGCGGAGCGGATTCCTGGACAACGAATGGGTCGAGCGGTGGGACCTGGCCTTCGCCCAGCTCTACCTCGACGCCCTCGACCTCGACAACCGGGGCGAGCCGACGCCGGGCCCGTGGCGGATCGCGTTCGATGCCTGTCGACAGCGGTCGCTGCCCCATCTGCGGTACGTCCTGCTCGGCATCAACGCGCACGTCAACTACGACCTCCCCCAGGCCCTGCTGGCCGTGATCACCGACGAGGAGTTCGACGACCCCGCCCTCACCGCCAAGCGGGCCTCGGACCACGAGCACGGCGACAACATCCTGGCCAGCCGGGTGCCCGAGGAGGACCGGGAGCTGGCGAAGGTCGAGGGGCCGGGCGAGCGCACCCTCCTCGATCGCGCGCTGCAGCCGTTCAACCGGGCCGGGACGAAGCGATTCCTGAAGGAGGCCAGACGCAAGGTGTGGGCCAACGCCCGGCTCCTCAGCCGGGCCCGGCGGCAGGGGCCGGATGCCCTGGCCCAGCGCCTGGGCGAGTTGGAGGAGCTGTCCCGAGCCCGTGTGGCCGAGCTCCGGGAACCCGGCCAGGTCATCCTGCGGCTGGCCATCCGCGGCTTCGGGGTCGAGCTCGCCCCCTGAGCTTCGCTACCGGGTCGGAGGGTCCCGCCGGCCCGCCGCCACGGGGTCGGGAGTGCGAACCACCGGCGCGTCCGCCTGCCGCGGGTCGCCCCGGTCGTCCGAGGTCATCCGTTCCCGCGGCAGCCACAGGGCGAAGGTCGATCCCCGGCCGACCTCGCTGTCCACGCTGATCCGGCCTCCGAGGACCTCCGCCACCCGGGCCGACAGGTGCAGCCCCAAGCCCACGCCGCCGGCCCGATGGGCGCTGGGCGCGTCCAGCTGACGGAACTGCTCGAAGATGGTGGCCAGGTGCTCGGGCGGGATCCCCTCCCCCCGGTCCGTCACCTCCATCAGCACACCGTCGGCCTGCGGGCGGGCGGCCAGCCTCACCGGGCCGTCGGAGTACTTCAGCGCGTTGTCACCCAGGTTGAACAGGATCCGGTACAGCAGCGTCCGGTCGGTCACCAGCGAGAGCGGCCCCTCGCAGGCGGTCTCCACCACACGGGCGGGGGCCCGGGACCTCAGGGTGTCGGCCACCTCTTCCAGGAAGGGGCCCACGGTCAGGGACACGGGGACCACGTCCGGATGGCCGCCCAGCAGGCGGGACTCGGCCAGCAGGTTCTCCAGCAGCTCGGCCAGCCGCTTGGCCTGCCGCTCCGCGCTCTCCAGGAACCGGTGCCGGTCGCCCTCGGACATCCGGTCGCCCCGGCGGGCGAGCGTGTCGACGTTTCCGATGATGGCGGTGAGGGGGGTCCGCAGCTCGTGCGACACGCTGGCCACGAACTCGTCCTTCAGCCGGTTCAGCCCCTGGAGCTGCTCCACCTGCCGGGCCAGGAGAGCCCGCTTCTCCGCGAGCTCCCGGAGCAGGAAGGCCGACCCGAGGTGCTGCCCGAACAGGCCCGCCCGACGGGCGTCCTCGGGCAGGAAGGGGCGGTCGGCGGCGTTCCGGCGGAGGGTCAGAGCCACCTTCACCTCCTCCTCCACCTTCACCGGCACGACCAGGAGATGCTCGGGGATCTGGGGAGTCCCCGGGATGTACCTGGCCACGCCGTGCCCGGCCTGGTGGTTGGCGATGACGCTCTCCCCCACCTCCACCGCCCGTCCGGTGGCCCCGTCCCCGATCGGGAACTCGTGGGTGAGGATGGTGCCCTCTACCTCGGGCTCGGAGTGGTACACGGCCCGGATGCGCCGGGTCACCTGGTCGACCATGAAGATGGTGAGCGACTTGATCGGCACGACCCAGGACAAGCGCTCGGACAGCAGCGGGAAGATGTCGCTGGAGGCGGACGCGGAGGCGGCTCCCAGCCGGTCCCCGATCTCCAGGAGATGCCGGCGCAGGGCCAGCTCCTCCTCGAGCTCCTTCCGCAGCCTCCGCTTCCTGCTCAGAGGGGAAGGCATCGCACGTCGTTTCCGCAGGCGTTTCAGTACATGTCGTTGGGCAGCGTGTACATGTCCTGGTGCCCGTACATGTCCTGGTGCCCGTACATGTCCGCTCTCACGTGGTGCGGGCGGTAGTGGTGGTAGTGGTGCACGGACCCGGCCGCGCCGGCCAGCCCGAGCAGTCCCGCCAGGGCGACCAGCGCCCCCACCAGCAGCTTTCTCATCACTCGACACCTCCCCGTGGCGGCCCAGGCTCGCTTGGACGAACCTGAAAGCCTCCGTCTGCGGGCAGTATCGGCACCCGGACGAGCCCACTTGAGGCAGTCCGGGGCGCATTTCAGGCGATTTGCCCGTTTGCCGGCCACGGCGCGGTGTCGGCGCCGGCCCTGGCTCCTATCATGCCGGCATGTCCGAGACCCTTGCCGCGGACCGCCACGAGGCCCGCGCCCTGGGACGGGCCTGGCTGCTCGCCACCGGATCGGTGGTGTCGATCGGTGTGTTGTTCCTGGTGAGCACACAGCTCCGGGCCGTCCGGGCGCACAGCTCCTGGTCGAACGATCCGTACGACGCGGTCCTGTCCGTGGCCGGCCTGGTGCTGCCGTTCGTGTGGGGTGTGACCTCGGCGCGGCTCCTGCGGTGGAGCGTGACGACCGCCGTCCCGGCCCCGGCGATCCGCACCATCTCCCGCGGGCTCGGCGTGGTGCTGATCTTGGTGTGGGCATCGGTCGCGGCCTGCCTGGTGGCCCTCGCCGGCCACGCCCGGCACGGCGCCTGGGGGCCCTGGTTCAGCTGGCTGGTGGCCCTGGTGGTGGCGACCGGCCTGTCGGCGGTTGCGGCGACGGTGCAGCTCACCCGGACCGAACGGCGCTTCCGTCCCGAGGTCAAGGCCCTCGGCTCCGGCTGGCGAGCCGATCCCGCCGAGCCGGACGCGCTCGACGACATCGTGACCCTCCTTGGCGTCGCCGGCACCTTGCTCAGGGGGGTCACCCCCAGGGTCGGCGGCATGCTGTCATGGGCCGCGAGAACGCTGGCGGCCGCCGCGTCCGCCCCGTGGGGACCTCGGCGGCATCGGGGCGCGTGGTGCGTGGGCCTGGCGGTCTCGTTCGGCGTGGCGCTCGCCGCGTGGCACGGGGTCATGGAGGGCGGTGCCCCCACCTGGCCGGAGGGGCTCCTGGCCGGCGCCGTGTTGGCCGCGACCGGCACCGCCCTCGTGCTGGTGTCCTACGCCTCGCTCGGTGGCTACCTCAGGCTGATCCGCCCCGAGTCCCGCGCCCGACCTCGCTGACGCCGACCTCGCGCTACGGAGCTGGCTCGCGCGCGGCGGGCTCGCGTTCGACGGTGCGGGAGACCGGCTCCCGGGTCAGCCGCTGGGCCAGGTAGACGGGGATCAGCGACAGCAGGATGACCACGAACGCGACCACGTTCACGATGGGACGGTTCCGGGGGAGCCGGATGTTGTTGAGGATGAAGATCGGGAGCGTCTGCGCCGCCCCGGCCGTGAAGTTCGTCACGATGATCTCGTCGAACGACAGGGCGAACGCCAGCAGCCCTCCCGCCACCAGTGCGGTGGCCACGCTGGGCAAGGTGACCCGGCGAAACGTCTGCCACCCGTCCGCGCCCAGGTCCATGGACGCCTCCACCAGCGATCCCGGTGTCCGGCGGAGCCGGGCGACCACGTTGTTGTAGACCACCACCACGCAGAACGTGGCGTGCCCGATGATGATGGTGAGCAGCGAGAACGGGATCCCGCTGAAGTTGATCGCCGAGTTCAGGGCGATCCCGGTGAGGATGCCGGGGAGCGCGATCGGCAGCACCAGCACGAACGAGACGGCCTCGCGGCCGAAGAACCGGAACCGGTGCACCGCGAAGGCCGCCGCCGACCCCAGCGCCAGCGCGATGGCCGTGGCCCCCACCGCGGCCTGGATCGACAGCCACAGGGCCGAGCGGACCTCCCCGTTGTGCCACGCCACCGAGAACCAGTGCGCCGTGAACCCCGATGGCGGCCACGACTGCCCCCGGCTCTTGTTGAACGCATAGATCACCACGATCGCGAGGGGCACGTACAGGAATGCCAGCACGAGATACGTGGCCACGCGCAGCAGGATCCGCACCGCCCGCGACTCGGTGAAGCCGCTCTCCGCCGGACGCGGCGCCCCGGCCCTGCCCGGCGCGGTGATGCTCATCTACAGCGCCTCGAACGCGCCCAGCCGGCGGGCCACGGTCAGGTAGACGGCCATGATGGCGACCGGGACCATGGCGAACGCGGCCGCGAACGGCAGGTCGCCCACGGTCCCGACCTTCTCGGAGATCACGTTCCCGATGAACTGCGTGTTCCCCACGAGGTTGGGGGCGATGTAGTCCCCGAGGGTCAGCGAGAAGGCGAAGATCGACCCGGCCACGACCCCCGGAAACGCGAGCGGCCAGATCACCCTGCGGAAGGTCGTGGGGGCCTTGGCCCCGAAGTCCGAGCTGGCCTCGAGCAGCGACGAGGGGATCCGCTCGATGGCCGCGAAGATCGGCAGGACCACGAACGGCAGCCACAGGTACGTGAACGTGATCCACACCGCCCAGTTCGAGAAGGTGACCCGGAACCCTCCCAGGCCGATCAGCCGGAGGAAGGACTCCGCCGGCCCACCCCCCTCCAGGATGGTCCGCCACGCGAACACCCGGACCAGGTAGCTCGACCACAGCGGCAGCACCACGGCCAGAAGGATCCCGGCCCGGGCCCGGGGGGTGGCGATGCGGGCCGCGTAGTACGCGACCGGGAAGGCCAGCACGACGTCGGTCAGCGCCACCGCCGCCGCCATCCCGAGCGTCCGCAGGGCGATCGTGCGGAAGATGGACTCGGTCACCAGCTCCCGGTAGTTCCCGAGGCTCCACACGCGCTCGATCGAGCTGGTGAGCGGGTTCACCCGCCAGAACGACGTCACCAGCAGCAGCAGCAACGCCGCCAGGTACACCACCAGCATCCACGCCACGGGAGGGCCGAGCGTCAACGCCAGCTGCGCGCGCCGATGCCGGTACAGGAACGCGGAGACCCGGCGAACGACGGTGCGCTCGCCGGGCCCACGCGTGGCGATGGTCGCCATGGTCAGCGGTGCGTCGTTATCCGGCGCCGCCTCCCACTATCCGCCGGTGATCTGGGTCCACTTGTCGGTCCACGTGTTCAGGTCCGTGCACGTGCTGCCCCGGCTGTCCCCGCAGTCGGGCAGGGGGGTCTTCCACAGGTACAGCTGGCTCAGGAACTTCTCGTCGCCGCAGTGGTACGCGGTGTCTGCGTCGGGCCCGATGTCCTTGCGAAGCTGGTCGCATGACGCCGAATTGCTGGGAGTCGCGCCGTAGTACTCGGCGACCTCGGTCTGCACGTCGGCCCGGGAGGTCCACTGCATCCACTTCAGCATGCAGTTGGGGTGCGGGGCGTGGGAGGACATCATCCACGTGTCCGCCCACCCCGTCATGCCTTCCTTCGGAAACACGAAGTCCACCGGGACCTTGCCGTCGGACTTGATGAGCGCGTAGTTCACGGGCCACGCCGTCCCCACCACCATGTCGCCGGACTCGAACCCGTCGATCTCGTCGGTGTAGGCGGCCCAGTACTTGGACACCAGCGAGTGCTGCTTCTGGAGCAGCTGCACCGCCGCGTCCAGCTGGTCGGAGGTCAGCTCGTACGGGTCGGTGATCTTGAGGGACGGATCGTGCGCCTTCAGGTAGACGGCCGCGTCCGCGATGTAGATGGAGTCGTTGTACGCGGTGATGTTCCCCGCGTACGGGTTGGGCTGGCCGTTCAGGGTGGGCTCGAACACGACGTCCCAGCTGTCCGGCTTGGTCGTGACCACGTCCGTGTTGAACATCAGGAAGTCGGGCCCGTACATGTACGGCACGCCGTAGTGCACGCCGTCCACGGTGTTGTGGGCGGGCGCCTGGAGCGACGGCAGCATCTGGTCGTAGTTCGGGATGATCTTGTTCACGTCGATGCCGGCCACGTCGCCGTGCGCGATCAGCAGGTTGGTGGCGTTCCCGGACGCCGAGACCCCGTCGTACACCTTGCCGCCGCCCTGGCGCATCAGGGTGACCATCTGCGGCGAGGTGTCCGCGTACTTCACGCTGACCTGGCAGCCGCTCTGCTTCTCGAACGGCGTGACCCAGTCGAACTTGGGGTCGTTCTGGCCGCTCTCGACGTACCCGGGCCAGGCGATGAGGTTGAGCTGCCCCTCGCCCTTCCCGATGGAGCTGAAGATCTTCGTCTCGGTCGTGCCGCTGCTCTTCCCGCACGCCGACGCCACCAGCGTCAACGCGGCCAGCGCGGCCAGCGCGGCCAGGAAGGCCGGCGCCCCCCTCCTTCGCGTCATGTGTCTCCTCCCTCCGGTACGACAACACTCGGTTCGGTCCCGTCCTCGACGGGTCGGTTGAGCTGCCGGTCCCACACCAGCCGGACCGGTCGCCCCCGGACCTGGAGCGCCTCCATCGAGGACGTCGCCAGGTTCTGCTCCACCACCACCAGCTCCCCGCCCGAATCGAGCGTGACGACGTAGCGGGTGTAGGCCCCCAGGTAGACCACCTCGCGGACGTGGCCGGTGGCCGTGGACTCGCTCGGGCCGGCGGCGGCGTCGGGGTCGACCATCCGGATCTTCTCGGGCCGGACGGTGAACGCCTGGGGCGATCCCGTCACCGCCTTCGCGGCGTCTCCCGACAGCACGTTCGACACACCCACGAACCCGGCCACGAAGCTGGTGGAAGGTTGCTCGTACACGCCCGCCGGCGTCCCCACCTGCTCGATCCGGCCGAGGTTCATGACCGCGATGCGGTCGCTCATGGTGAGCGCCTCCTCCTGGTCGTGGGTCACGTACACGAAGGTCAGGCCCACCTCCTGCTGGATCTCCTTGAGCTCGATCTGCATGGCCTGGCGGAGCTTCAGGTCGAGGGCCCCGAGCGGCTCGTCCAGCAACAGCACCTTGGGCCGGTTGACCAGGGCCCGGGCCAGGGCCACCCGCTGGCGCTGTCCCCCGGAGAGCTGGGCCGGCTTACGCCGGTCGAAGGCCTCCAGCCGGACCATGCGCAGCGCCTCGGCCGCCCGCTTCACCCGCTCCTCCCGAGGCACCCGCTTCACCCGCAGCCCGTACTCGACGTTCTCCGCCACGGTCATGTGCGGGAACAGCGCGTAGTCCTGGAACACGGTGTTCACGTCGCGCTCGTACGGCGCGAGGCGGGTGACGTCCTGGCCGCCCAGCCAGATCCGCCCCTCGGTGGGGGCTTCGAACCCGGCGATCATCCGCAGGCAGGTGGTCTTGCCCGAGCCGGACGGCCCGAGGAGCGAGAAGAACTCGCCCTGCCGGATGTCGAGGTCGACGCCGTCCACGGCGACCACGTCGCCGAAGCGC
The DNA here is from genome assembly GCA_030774015.1 of Actinomycetota bacterium. Lineage (NCBI taxonomy): Bacteria > Bacillati > Actinomycetota > Actinomycetota bacterium. The sequence continues at coordinate 74,139 of JALYLZ010000075.1, forward strand.
TTCGCCACTCGTTCCAGCCGAACGGCAACATCCGGCTCGTGGCGCGGGCGTGCCTGATCGACCTGCGCGGCGTGTTGTGCCAGCGAAACCCTCCTGGGATGGGTGCGGACCATCTTGCACGGCCGCACCGCGCCGGGCAAGGCGAGCGAGGCTGGTCCTTATCGGCGCCGGTAGGCCCTCCGCCGGTGCTGCGCACGGTGGACCAGCACCACGTTCGTCTCGTCATCGATCTCGTAGACGATCCGGAAGTCGCCGCGCCGTGCCGAGTAGAGGCACCCGAGCTCACCCCGAAGCGGCTTGCCCGACCGGTGCGGGTTCTCGGCGATCGTCCCGAAGACGGCCTCGATGACCGCGGCTCGCACCTTCTCGGGAAGTCGGTTCAGGTGGCGAAGTCCTCCCGGGGTGATCTCGACCCCGGGGGCCACCTACCTGTTGTCCTCGAGGCGGAGGCGCTTGCCCTCAGCCGCCTCCCGCCGGGACCGCCGGATGGATTCGAGCAGCGTCCTGTCTTGGAGGATCTCCACGGTCTCCTCGAGAGACTCGAGCTCATCCGGGCTGAGAAGGACGGCTTCAGGCCTCCCGTTGCGCGTCAGGATGAATCGCTCGTGCTCCCCCACAACCTTGTCCACGAGCTCCGACAGACGCGCCTTGGCATCGGTGAAGGGAATGATCTCCGGGATCGCTGGTCAGAATGCTAACCAGATCAGGTGATGGGGTGAAGCGACGACGCCGTGGTCTGGCGCTCGCGCAGCGCGGTGGCCAGGCCCTCGGTGATCGTGCGAACGAGGCGGGGGCCCTCGTACACGAAGGCCGTGTACACCTGCACCGTGGTCGCACCGGCCTCCAGGCACGCCAGGGCATCGGCGGCCGTGGTCACGCCGCCGCAGGCGTTGATGGCGGCGGCGGGTCCGACCTCCCGGCGAACCTCCCGCACCCCTTCCAGGGTGCGCGGGGTGAGCGGCGGGCCGGACAGGCCGCCGCGGCCC
>JALYLZ010000076.1 GCA_030774015.1 Actinomycetota bacterium
CACTCGATCAGGGCAGCGGGCTCGTGGGGCGGGCGGCCCGCCTGGACCAGCGCGCCGCACAACTCCTCCAGCTTCCCGGCCGCCATCAGGACGACCAGCGTGTCGGCGGCGCCGGCAAGACGGGCCAGCTCCGGCGTCCCTCCGCCGGCCAGGTTGGCCGTGACGACGGCGACGCTCGCGGCCACGCCCCGGTGCGTGACCGGGATCCCCGCGTACGCCGGCGCCGCGATGGCCGCGCTCACGCCGGGGACGACCTCGAACGGGATCCCGGCCTGGGCGCAGGCCAGCGCTTCCTCGCCGCCCCGCCCGAACACGAACGGGTCCCCGCCCTTCAGCCGCACCACCCTGAGGCCCCGGCGAGCCCGATCCACCAGGACGTGGTTGATCTCCTCCTGCTCCAGGTTGTGCCGGCCCGGCGCTTTGCCGGCGTCGACCAGCTCCGCCCGGCCAGGAGCCAGGTCCAGGAGCGCGGCGGGAGCGAGGCGGTCGTAGACGACGACGTCGGCAGTTCGAAGGACCTCCGCGCCGCGAAGGGTCAGCAGGCGGGGATCACCGGGCCCCGCCCCCACCAGGTAGACGATCCCGCTCATCGGAGCCGGCGCCCCGGTCAGGCGCTCCACCAACCGGCGCCGGGCCTCGTCCGAGCGGCCCTCCCGGACCAGCGCCGCCAGCTCCTCGAGGTCGAGCGCGTCCCGCCACCGGCGGGCTCGTTCCTGGTAGTCGGGGAGCCCCGCCAGCGTCTCGTCCCGGACCTCCCCCAGGAGCTCCACCAGCTTCTCCCACTCCGGGCCGTACCGTTCCTCCAGCTCCTCTCGGAGCCGCCGGGCCAGGGCCGGTGAGCGGCCGCCCGTGGAGATGGCGATGGTCAGCGGTCCACGACGGACGAGTGCGGGGGCGGCCCAATCGCAGTGGGCGGGGTCGTCCATGACGTTCAGCAGCACACCCCGCTGCCCGGCCTCGTGGAAGACGGCCCGACGCTCGTCGCCGTCGCTCGACGACGCCACGCACAGGAACGCGCCGGCCAGGTCCCCCGGCCGGTACTCGCGGCGGAGCACGGTCACGGAGGGCTCCCATTCCAGGGCGTCCAGGAAGTCCTCCGGTCCGGTGGCCACGACCGTGACGTCGGCACCCGCGGCCAGGAGACCCTCCACCTTGCCCTGGGCCACCGCGAACTCGCCGATCACGACGGTCCGCCGCCTGATCAGGTCCAGCAAGATGGGGTAGCCGAACTGTGTGCTCACTCGCCCACCCCTCCCCCGCCCACGTTCAGGCTTCGCAGCCGGATGCCGGCCCGGTCCAGGGCGAGCCGCATCTCCAGGTCTCCCGCTGCCAGGGTGACGGCGACGCCCCGGGACCCGAGGCCGCCATCCGGACCGTGCCCACCGGCAGGCCGCGCAGCGCGCCCAGGGCCTCGTTCAGGCCGTCCAGGTCCTCGGCCTGGCGCCTCCCCTGCGGGGTCTCCCGCCAGATCGCCGTGAGGGCCCGCACGCCGGCCGGACCATGCTCCGAGCGGGCCCGGCCGGTCTCGAGGGAAAGCGCCAGCAGCTCCCCGACCCGCTCCGACAGCTCGTCGGGAACCTCGCCCTGGTCCGCCGCCCAGGCGATCTCCTGGTAGGTGGCCCGCGCCTCGCCGAGCGGCAGCTGCTCCGACAGAGCCAGCGCCTCCGCCACCAGGACCGCCTCCCGGGCCGTCGTCCCCATCAGCCCGACGTCGCCCACCCAGTGCAGCGCGCACGCGTGCGGGCATCCGTCGAGGTTCACCCGGAAGTTCCCGAGGCGCGTGCCCCACCGGTCCTCCAGGTGGGTCAGGAGCTGCTGCATCTTGCCCTTGGTCTCGGTGACGGCGAAGGTTGCAGTGCGGCTCGCCGGTGCACGCGATCGCGGTGGCGCGCAAGGGGTTCGCGTCCATCGGAAACCCGATCTCCGCCAGGCGGTCGGTCGCTTCCGAGAGCCGGCCCTCCGGGATGCCCGTCATCACGAAGTTCTGCTGCTTGGTGAGGCGGACGTCGCCGCCGACGGACGCGGCCAGGTCGGCGACCTGGACCATCTGCTCGCCGGTGATCACGCCCACGGGTACGGGCACGCCGGCGTGGAAGACGCCCGCCTGCTTCTGCTCGTGCACGCCCATGTGGTCGGCGAAGCCGGCGGAGGGCGGGGCCTCGAAGTCCGCCAGGCGGCGCCCCAGCCGCGCCTCGATCCGGGCCCGCATCCCGTCGGCGCCGTAGTCGTCCACCATGAACTTCATGCGGGCCTTCACCCGGGACAGGCGGTACCGGAGGTCCCCCTTCCACACGTCCAGGGTGGCCCGCAGCACCTCGACGGCCTCGTCCTTGGGAACGAACACCCCGAGGTCACGGGCGATGCGGGGGACCGTGGACAGCCCGCCGCCCACGCGCACCGCGAACCCGTCCACGCCGTCGCGCACCACCCCGATCAGCCCGACGCAGTTGATCTCGGGCATGTCGCACTGGGAGGGACAGGCCGAGATGGTGATCTTGTGCTTGCGCGGCAGGTCCATGTACTCGGGATGGCCGTAGAAGAAGTTGGCGGCCTCCTCCACCACCGGCGTGGCGTCGAAGGCCTCGTCGGCCAGTACCCCTTCCAGCGGGCAGCCGGTGATGTTGCGGACGGCATCGCCGCAACCGCCGGCCGTGGTCAGCCCGGCCTCGCCGAGTCGGTCGAGGATGGCCGGCACGTCCGGGAGCGAGATGAAGTGCAACTGGACGTTCTGGCGGGTGGAGAGCTCCGCGAACCCCTGGCCGTAGCGGATCGACAGCTCGCCGACGGCCCGCAGGCTCTCCGGCGGCAGCAACCCGCCGGGGACCTTGATCCGGAGCATGAAGCTCCCGACCTTGGGCTTGTCGTGGTACAGGCCGTACCACTTGAGGCGGACGATGTCCTCCTCGGACACGTCCAGGTAGTGGCTGCTGCCCAGCGCGTCGAGCTCCTCCAGGATGCGGACCGGCGGCTTCTCCTGCTTCAGCCGCTCGATGGAGTTCCGCTCCAGGACCTGCTCCCAGGTGGGCGGGGGCGGCAGGGGTCGCCGCTCCCCTCCCCCGTATTTCCGGTCCTCGCTCATCGCTTCCCCACGTCGCTCTGTGTCCTCGCGTTCCTCGGGCCAAAAAGAAAAAAGGCCGCTCGCGCGGCCTCTGGTGTGGTGCTCCCGGTGTGTCGTCTACGACCGCACGAACCTCCGCGCCTCGGGACAGGCGCAGGGAAGGCAACAGCACATGCGGCTCGGGATCATGACCCCAACCACTCCGGCACAACGCGTTCGGATCAAATTCCTATCTCCTGGATGGATTTCGGTTTCTACCCCGGGTCGCCCCCAGTGTGAAGCTAGTGGCGGCCGATGGTTCCGGCGGCGGGAAGCGGTCCCGCGGCCGACCAGGCAGCCCGGCGCCAGCCCGGCTACCAGCCGCAGCAGGGCTCGATGTAGCCGCACGCCGGGCACTTGTGGTGGGCGTGCTCCGGTTCCATCGGCGCCGAGCAGACCGGGCAGGACGGGCGCCGGGACTCCGCCGCCGTGGCGCACGAAGCAATGGCGGGTTCGGGAGTGCCGATGGGTTCGGGAGTGCCGATGGGTGCCGGCGGCGTCGGCCTCGGCGTGGTCCGTGGTCTGGATGCCCATCCCGGCGCCGATCCTACCCTCACCCCCAGGCCCCACCCCGGAAGCTGCCGCCTGTTCTTCGGAGCTCTCGCCGCCAGCACTCAGTGTGCCAGTGGCGGCGCATGGAGGGGTCGCCTAGAGGGACCACCACCAGGTGCGGCACGCCCTTTCGGATCTCCAGGTCGCACCCGGGGCAGCGATACGCCTTGTCGCCGCTGACGGCCCGGACCTCCACGTCCGACGCGAGAGCCCACGGCGGCGGGGCCCACCGGGGCTCGACCACCTTAGGAGGTTCCTCGCGGTCTCGAGCCGAGCGGTGCTTCCTGGGCACGGGCTAGACCTGGGCGCTCTGCATGAACCGAGCCACCACCGACCCGACCAACCTCCCGATCTCGTGGTCGGGGAGGCGGTTCGCCCGAACCCGGAAGGAATGGTCTCCACCCTCGACGGGATGCAGCACCGCCCACCGGCCGAGCTTGGACGTGAGCTCCTTCAGGAGGTCGAACCGGGCGAACGGGTCCTCGGTTCCTTCGATGAAGAGCATGGGGACGCGGATCCGGTACAGGTGCTCGTCTCGAAGCCGGTCGGGCCGCCCCGGCGGGTGCAACGGATACCCCAGGAAGATCAGGCCGTCGGCCGGCATCCCCTCCGCCACCGCCATGGAGGCGATCCGCCCGCCCATCGACTTGCCGCCCACGAACACGTGCTTCTTGCCGGCTCGGGCCACGGCGAGGTCGTGGGCGGCCCGCGATGTCGCCACCAGCACCGGAGCGCGATCCGGGGCCTTCCTCCCCTGTTCGGAGTACGGGAAGTTGAACCGGAGCGTCCCGAACCCGGCCTCGTTCAGGCAGGTGGTGAACCCGACCAGCAACGGCGATGTCATGTCGCCGCCCGCGCCGTGCGCGACCACCACGCAGGCCCGCGCGCCGGGCGGCCACGCCCACAGCCCGCTCACGTCCCCCTTGGGAGTCTCCAGCGTGATCCGTTCTTCCGTGACGATCGAGCCTCCTGGTGGTGCGTGGGAGAATCGGGCCGCCGTGGCAGGAACCCTATACCTCGGGACTTCAGGCTACGCCTACGACGAGTGGAAGAACGGCGTGTTCTACCCGGAGGGGCTGAAGGCCCGCGAGATGCTGCCCTACTTCGCGTCGCGGTTCCGGTCCGTGGAGATCAACTACACGTTCCGCCACCACCCTTCGGAGAAGACCCTCGAGCAGTGGCGATCCCTGACTCCGGAGGGCTTCGCCTTCACCCTGAAGGCGCACCAGAACATCACCCATCGGCTGCGGCTGGCCGACGCCGGGGACGCGGTGGCCTTCTTCGTGGAGCGAGCCCGCCGGTTGGGAGACCGGCTGGGGACCATCCTGTTCCAGTGCCCGCCGACCCTGCGGTTCGACCGGGAGCGGACGGAGGGCTTCCTGTCCGTGCTACCGGCGGGTGGCCGCTTCGCCATGGAGTTCCGTCACCCGTCGTGGGAGGAGGCCCGGCCGCTGCTGGTCGAGCACGGCGTGGCGTGGTGCATGGCCGAGACGGACGAGACGCCGGCCGGCCCGGACTCCTTCGAGCCCTTCGGCTATCTGCGGCTGCGCAAGGAGGCGTACACGGACCAGGAGATCGCGGGGTGGGCGGCCCGCGCCGGCGCCGCTCTGGAGTCAGGCCGCGACGTGTACTGCTACTTCAAGCACGAGGAGAAGGGTATCGGCCCGGCGTACGCCCTGCGCCTGGCGGAGCTGCTGGGAGCTAGTCGGACAGGCGGGCCGTGACTGCCTGCTCGATCTCGGCGATGGCCTCGGGGTCCTCGACCTTCCGCCCCAGCACGTCGCGCACGTAGAAGGCGTCCACGACCCGCTCGCCGTAGGTGGCCACCTTGGCCACGTGGACGTCGAGGTCCAGGTCCGCGAACGTCCGCGTCACGTCGAACAGCAGCCCGATCCGATCGGCGGCTTCCACCTCGATCACGGTGTAGAAGTCCGACGCGCCGTTGTCGACGGTCACCTTCACGGGGATGCCCTGCTTGGGGGGCGGGTAGCTGCGGCGCTTGTCCCGGACCCGGTGCTCGAGCGACAGGCGCCCCTCCACGGCGCGGCGGAGCAGGCTTCGGAATCGGCGCCACCGCTCCTCGTCCACCCCTCCCTGGAACGCGCCGATCACATCGAACAGGTCGATTGCCACACCGGCCTCCGTGGTGAACACCTGGGCCGACAGGATCGACAGTCCGGACAGCGCCAAGGTCCCGGCGATGCGGGCCAGCAAGCCGGGGCGGTCCCTGGCCACCACGGTCAGGGCGTAGGTCCCCGCCCGCGATCCGGGCTCGGCCGCGGTGCGCACCTCCACGGCCCCGGGAACCGGGCGAACCAGCCGGAAATGACGGGCCGCCGCCTCCGGCGACACGGCGAGCACGTAGCCGCGAGGCACCGAGGCCAGGAACGCTTCCACCTCGGCAGGGTCCTCCTTTGCGAGCCACTCCCGGATGGCCGCGGCGCGCTCGGTGAGCCGGGTGGCCGTCTCCGCCCCCATGTCGCCGCGCTCCAGGACGTGCTGGACCTTCGCCACGAGCTCCCGAACCAGGGTTCGCCGCCACGGCGTGCTGGCGTGGGGCCCCGTGGCCCAGGCATCGGCCGCCGTGAGCAGGTACAGGGCCGCGAGCCGCTCCGGGTCCCCCACCCGCGCCGCCACGTCCAGCACGAGGTCCTCGTCCTCCAGGTCCCGGCGAACCGCCGTGTCGGACAGCAGGAGGTGGTGCTCGACCAGGAACCCGGCCAGTCCACGGGACGGTTCCTGGATTCCCATCCGGTCGAGCACGGCCGTGGCGATCCGGGCACCGGCCTCCACGTGCCCGCCCCGGCCGGTCTTGCCGATGTCGTGCAGGAGCGCCCCGAGCAGGAGCCCGTCCTGGTCCCGAACCGCCGCGGCCGCACGGACCGCCACCGGGTCGTCGCCCGGAGGGCGCTCCAGCGTCCGGGCCACGGCCCCCAGCGTCTCCAGCAGGTGCACGTCCACCGTGAAGCGGTGATAGGGGTCCCGCTGCGGCCGGCACCGCACTGCCTCCCACTCCGGCAGAAACCGGGTCAGCACCCCGACGCGATCCATGGCCTCGAGCGTGGCCACGCCCCGCTCCCCAGCTCGGACGATCCGAAGGAAGGCATCGCGGACGTCGGCGGACCACGGGACCTCCTCGGGCAGCGGTAACCCCTCCACCTCGTCGAGGAGCTGAGGCGACAGCGGCGCCGGGCCCTCCGCCGCCCGCGCGAACGCGGCCATTGCATCCGCGGGCGTTCCCAATTGCAACTCGTTGCGAGTGCCGCCACCTGCAATTGCATCGTGTTGCAACAGCCGGGCCAGAACGTGATCCAAGACGTGCTCCACCTGCCGGGCGTGCTCGAACGTGGCCCGCATCAACCCGTCCACGGCCGGCAGGCCGGGCTCGTCCTCGAACCCCAGCACCGACGCCAACGAGGGCTGGTAGTCCAGGTGAACCCGATCGATCTTTCTGCCCGACTCCAGCTGAAGGGCGCTCCGGAGTCGCATCAGGAAGTCCTCGGCAGACTCCAACGCTCCCCGCTCCGACCCGCGAAGCGATCCGGCCGCCTCGAGGCCGTGCATCCCCTCCCCCGTCGTGGCGATCCCCGCCCACCGGATGGTGTGGACGTCGCGGAGGCCGCCGGCCCCCTCCTTCACGTCGGGCTCCAGGAGATGGGACACGGAACCGAATCGAGCCCGGCGCTCGGTCGCGGCGTCCCGGAGCCTGCCCACGAACCCCTCCGCGTCGGACCGGACGTCCGCCAGGACCCGGTCCCGCATCCGGGTGAACAGTTCCTCGTCGCCCGCCAGGAGCCGAGCGTCCAGCAGGGCCGTGGCCGCGTCGAGCCGCGCGGCCGCGAGGGCCTGGCAGTCGCGGACGGTTCGGACGGCATGGCCCACGGTGAAGCCCGCGTCCCACAGCGGATAGAACAGCCGCTCGGCCGCGGCCCGGGCCTGGTCGGACCGCCTCGAGCCGTGCAGCACCAACAGGTCGAGGTCTGACGCGGGGGCGAGCTCGCCCCGCCCATAGCCACCCAGCGCCACCAGGCCCAGCCCGGGCGGCGCATCCGCCGCGGCGAACAGCTCCCGGAGGGACTCGTCCACCATCGCGGCCCGGCGC
>JALYLZ010000077.1 GCA_030774015.1 Actinomycetota bacterium
AGATCGGGCCGGTCGGGGGGAAGAACTTTCTGCACGGCTTCACCGCGTCGATAGCCCTGTTCGTCGACGCCTGATGCGACCAGGTCTCATTGGACCCAGGGCTGATCATTCCTGTGCGCCGATCACGATCTCCAAGTGGCCATGCGCGGTGCGGAGCGCGTCCTCGACACCCTCGGGACCGTCGGCCCGAGCGAACAGGAAGCCGAGGTATCGGTCGCCCTCAGGCAGGGGTATCACCTGCCGCCCCGGCCCGATGGTGAGTTCGAGCCCCGCGATTCCCGGAACGGCTCGGGCCCGGTCCTGGCCCCGCACCTCCTCTAAGATCCCGGCCCGAGGGATGGGGATCATCATCACCCCCGAGGCCGCTGACTCGCGCCGCAGGTCGTCGATGGGAAGCCCGAGTGCGTGGCGCAGGATCACCTCCTCCAGCGTGACGCCTACCCCGAAGCGCAGCGAGCGTGAGCACAGGCCGCCGATGGAGCGCGCGGCCAGCTCGAGAACCCAGGCCCGCCCTCCATCGGTCCGAAGCTCGGCGTGGATCGGCCCCTCCACGAGCTCGAGCGCCGCGGCCGCGTCGGCCGTCATTCGGACGATCGCGTCCAGCGTCTCCGGAGGTAGGCGGGACGGGGTGACATAGATAGTTTCCTCGAAGTAGGGGCCCTCCAGCGGATCGGGCTTGTCGAACACCGCGAGGGGCTCGAGGGTCCCACCCCGAAGCAGGCCCTCAACAGCGACTTCATCGCCAGAGATGTATCGCTCGACGAGCAACGGGGCGTCCGGATCCTCGCCCGCGTCGGCCAGGATCGCCCGGACCCGTTTCGCGGCCACGACCGCCGCCTCCGGATCGTCGGCTCGGATGACGCCCCGGCTGCCCGAGAGCGAGACCGGCTTGACCACACAGGGAAGGCCCACCTGGGCGGCAAGCCCGGCGACCTCCGCATCCGAGCCGGCCATCCGGAACTCGGGCTGGTGCACCCCGGCGCACTCCAGGGCTCGGCGCATTGCGGCCTTGTCCCGGCTGCGTGCAGCCGCATCGGGTGGGTTGTGGGCCAGTCCCAACCGCTGCCCTGCCAGCGCGGCGACCAGCACGCCCTCGTCGTCGACGGCCACCACCGCGTCGAGCGGCGTTCGGGCCGCCAGCCGGGCGATCGTGTCCGCGGCCTCGTCGGGGTTCTTGCAGTTCACCGTGAGGGCCGATGGCCCATGACCCCGGCCAGTGCCTGCCGGCGCTCGGAGGCCACCACAACCTCGGCCCCGAGTGCCCGCGCCGCCCGAAGAAAATCCCCGGCTCGGTAGGTGGAGGTGGGCAAGAGAAGGAGTAGGCGAGCCACAAACGTATCCTAGCTACGAGCCGCCGTCTCAACGGTGGATCCGACTGCTCGCGCGGAGCGGGGTGGAGAATGACTACCGAGGACCAAGCCTCACTGAAGTCGATCCTCAGGATCTCGCCGACCGCACGCGCGAAGCTGCTCGAGGAAAGAGCAGAGGATCCGCAGCCCGAGCGCCTTGTGCTTCGGCTAGAGGTGACCGGCATCGTGGACGGCGAGTACACCTACAAGATGTATTTCCAGCTCCGGGAGTCCGTAACGCCCTCGGACACAGAGCTCGGTGACGACGACCTGGCGATCGCCATCCCACCGGACAGCGTGGAGAAGCTGCGCGGAGCGAGCGTCGACTGGGTGGTCCAATTCGACCAAGCGGGCTGGGCGATCACCAACCCCAACCGCCCGAGGCCGAGCATCGGGAGTCCGCTCCCCATCACGCCGGTCGGCCCGAGCAGCCCTGCGGTGGGCAGCCGCCCGCCGGCCGATCTGAAGGCCGATCTCTCCGGCGACGTGGCCCAGCGAGTCATGGTGGTCCTGGACCGGCAGATCAACCCGAGCATCGCGGCCCATGGGGGCCACGCCGAGTTGGTGGCGGTACAGGACAACACGGCCTACCTCCGACTGAGCGGAGGATGCCAGGGTTGCAGCATGGCAACCGTCACGCTTGGCCAGGGGATAGAGGTTGCCATCAAGGAGCTCGTCCCCGAGATCACGAGGGTGCTCGACGTCACCGACCACGCCAGCGGGACCAGTCCCTACTTCGAGGCCGCCAAGAAGTAGTGGGGGGCATGTACCCCTCCCGCTGCAGATGGCTTCGCAGGTCCCGGAGCCGGTTATGGTTCGATGGTGGCCGTGGAGAGCCTCGGCTATGTGATCCTGTACGTCTGCGATCTGGAGGCGTCGGTCGCGTTCTATCGAGACGTGGTCGGGCTCCCCTTCAACCTCCGCGACGCGGGGTACGCGGAGTTCGTCACCGGCGAGACGAGGTTCGGGCTCCTTGAGCGTACACGCGCCTCTGACCTGATTCGCCGCGAGCCCACCGAGGGAGGCCCGGCCGGCGAGGTCCTCTTCCTCGTCGAGGACGTCGATGCCGAAGCCAAGCGGCTCCGGGGCCTGGGCGTCGAGTTCCTCTCCGGCCCGATGGACCGGCCGTGGGGACACCGGGCCCTCCACCTCCTCGATCCCGACGGGTTCGTGGTCGAGCTGGCCCAGAAGATCCCCCGGCTCCTGCCTCGCCATGGCTGACGTCGACGACCGGGCCGCGATCCTCGCCTACCACGAGGCCACGAAGCACTCACCGGTCAGCGTC
>JALYLZ010000078.1 GCA_030774015.1 Actinomycetota bacterium
TGGTGGCTACCCACGACTCGGGGGGGCGCCTGGTCCGCCTGGCTCGCACGGCCATGCCCCGGCTGCGCTCCGGGCTCGGCCTGCAGCGGTGTGCCACCACCCCCAAGGCGCCGGTGGCCGGACCCACGCCGGCGAAGGCGCAGCCCGAGGTGGCCCCAGTTGCTCCGACAACGACAGATCAGGAGGCGGCGCAGCCGCGAACGGCGGAGGGCATCCCCCGCGTCCTGGACAAGAGCTTCTTCGAAGCCGGCCTGACCAAAGCAAACGTGGAGCAGGCGATCCATCTGTTCGGTCAAACCGACGTCGCGAACGAGGTCCTGGCCTGGCTCGCCTCCCGCGGCATCAAAGCGATGGTCGTGTTCGTCGCGGAAGGGGCATTCCTTCCCGGCCGCGATCGCACCGCCGCAGGGACCTACCGAGAGGTGGGGGCGGGCCGGTACAACATCTACGCCGTAGCCGGCACCCGAAAGGGCGAGTTCGTCTTGATCGACGCGCGCGGCACCCGCGAGTGGCGGGATCGAGTGGTGGACGCCGAGCCCGACGGGATCGCGGACACCATCTTCCACGAGCTCCTCCACGTGTGGTTCACGAACCGCTTCCCGGGCGCTGACATCACAACCGGCCACACGCAGTCCGTGAAGCCGACAGAGATCTTCCTCGGTGGAGCGAAGATCTACGACGAGCCCCAGTACGACGCGCGTTTCTTGGCGAAGTTGAAGCAGTTCGACGCTCAGGTGCGTGAGGTCAAGGCGAAGGAGGGGGCTCGGTGAACGCGCGCTGGTTCGGCGGGGGGATGGTCCTTCCGCAGGTCGTCCTGCTCGGCCGGCCCCGATCGCTGTTTCGGCTGGCGGGCTACGTCGGCTTGGCCGCATCAATAGCCCTCGCGCTGCAGCTGGTGGCGTTCCGAGGAGCGCCCACTTGGCCCATGCTCGTCGTGGCCGTCGTCGCCATCGTCACCTTCCTTGCCTTGGCCATGGCCACGAAGGTCATCACGGGGACGGAGTCACTCACTCTGTATCACCACCTGATCGCGGTCCTGGCCCTCTCGGCGCTCACGCTGTGGCTTCTCGGCCAGCCCATCCTCGTCTACCTGGACGCCACCGTTCTCGGGGTCGGTCTGTTCATCGCGTTCGGTCGCGTCGGGTGCCTGAGCGCCGGGTGCTGCCACGGTCGCCCGTGGGCAAGGGGCGTCCGGTACCGCGACGAGCACGCGGCCGCAGGCTTCCCGCGACACATGGTCGGCGTGCCGCTCTTTCCCATCCAGGCCATCGAGGCCGCGAGCCTCGTCGTGATCGTGACGGTCGGGGCAGTCCTCGTGGCACGTGGTGCGGCGCCCGGAGCGGCTCTGCTCTGGTATCTCTCCGCGTACGCGATCGAGCGGTTCCTGTTGGAGTTCGCTCGGGGAGACCCGCCCCGGCCATACCTGTGGGGATTCTCCGAAGCCCAGTGGACCTCCCTGGCGCTGTCCTGGGGGGTGGCAGGGGCGGGACTGACGGGGATTCTGCCGGGGCAATTCTGGCCGCTCGTAGGGGCGCTCGGCACCACCATCACCACAGGCGTGGTGGCGATGTGGCGGCGCAGTGCACACGGAGCATGGTCCAAGCTGCTCACTGCTCGGCACATCGATGAGGTCGCGAGGGCCCTGACCGAGCTGAAGGAGGCCGGGGCCGGGCCGATGCGAACGGCGCGTCCTGCTGACATCGAGCTGGTGAGGACATCGCTCGGCATCCTGATCTCGTCGGATATCGGGTCGCCTGGCGGAACGCCGTACTACGCGCTGTCCCGTCTCCGTCCACCGCTGTCTCCAGCGGAAGCACGGGCGCTGGCCCACCTCGTGATGCGCCTGCGGCATTCCGGTGCGCCGCTGGATCTCGGTGAAGGCGGGGCCGGCGTATGGCATCTGAACTTTGGGTCGGCGGCGACGGCCGTGCACCGAAATCAGGCCGGTGGCAACGTCCACTTGCCTCCGCCCCGAATGATTTCCGGCCGGAAAGAGACGGAATTCGGAACCGACCCCTTGACGGACCAGCCGATGGGGGGCTATGACTCCGAGGGACGTCGTCGGCGAATTCGACACCAGGGGAGGGGAAGCGGGAGGCCGATCGGATGACGACATTTCCCGGATCGCCGCGACTGCTGAAGGGCGCCATTGTGGGCATTGATCCGTTCAACCCGCTCGCCAGCGTTGTCATCTTCCAGTACAACCCTGATTCAATGACCCGCCAGCTTCAGGCGCAGACCACGGGAGCGGGCGGTGGGGGCCGGGCCCAAGCCGTTCGGTTGAAGGGCGCGCCCGTCGAGACGATCGGCCTCACCGTGGAGATCGACGCGGTGGACCAACTCGAGACGGGGGACGGGATCGCCTCCACCATGGGCGTCTATCCACAGCTCTCCGCCTTGGAGATGCTGCTGTACCCGAAAAGTGCTCTGGTCATCGCCAACACGGTGCTCACGACGCTCGGCACCATCGAGACGATCGCTCCTGAGGCACCCATGACCCTGTTCGTGTGGGGGGTGAAGCGGGTCCTGCCCGTTCGATTGACCGGGTTCACGATCACCGAGGAGGCGTACGACGTCGGGCTGAACCCCATTCGTGCCAAGGTGGCCCTGAGCCTTCGGGTGCTGTCCTACAGCGACCTGTCCATCACCGACCCCGGCTATTACCTCTTCCTCGCCCATCAGGTGATGAAGGAGGTCATGGCAACCATCGGTAGCATCGGAAACGCCGCGGCGGCCGCCTCCGGCTCCGTGAGCGCCGGAGTCACCATCGGAGGCTAGAGGTGTTCTCGCCGACCAGCCGGTACGCGAGGTTGCCCACCGCGACGGTTGCGGTGACCGATCGGGATGGGACCGTGCGGGACGTTCGGTACGTGCGGCGACGGTTCCTCCCGGCCCCCGGCTCGTCGGTCGCGCTCGCCTCGCACACCGTGGTCGAGGGGGATCGTCTCGACAACATCACGGCGCGGTACCTGGGCGACCCGACCCAGTTCTGGCGGATGTGCGACGCGAACGCGGCCATGAACCCACCGGACCTCCTCCGGGCGGGGGTCACCCTCCTCGTGCCCGTACCGCAGGCCTGAGCGCGGATGCCGGCGCTCGGGACGTATGTCACGTTCCTGATCGGTCCCACCGTCGCGTCCCCGGCCCCTCCGGCGCTCACCGAGGCCATCGACTCCATCGAGGTCACGCACAGCGACGAGGGGCGCTCCGGATTCCAGATGACGTTTCAGACCGCCAGGAGCGGCCCCGCCGACATCGTGGACGATCCGTTGCTCGCCACATCGCTCCTGGAGCCCTTCAACCGGGTCATCCTCATCGCCACGCTGGGAGGGGTTCCCCGCGTGCTGATGGACGGTGTGATCACGCACCGGCAGCTCGCCCCGGCAGAGGACGTGGGGGCATCGAGCGTCACGATCACCGGTGAGGACGTCAGCGTGATGATGGACCTCGAGGAGAAGTCGGCGGAGCACCCCGCCCAGGACGAGACGATCATCGCCAACGTCATCATCGCCAGTTACGCCCAGTACGGGCTGATCCCGACGGTGATCCCTCCCCTCGTGGTCGACCCGCCGATTCCGATCGAGCGCGTCCCCGTCCAGCAGGGAACCGACCTCCAGTATCTGAACGAGATGGCCCAGCGATACGGCTACGTGTTCTTCGTGAGCCCCGGCCCGGCTCCGTTCACCAACATCGCGTATTGGGGACCTTCGCCCCGGCTCTCGGTCCCGCAGCGGGCCCTCACCGTGAACATGGGGCCGGACTCCAATGTCGAATCACTCTCGTTTCAGCAGGACGCGCTGGGGCCGACCCGGGTGGCCGGAAGCGTCCAGGATCGCAACACCAACCAGTCGGTGACGGTCCAGTCCGTCGCGGTCACCCGTCCGCCGCTGGCGGCCCTGCCGTCGTGGGCGACCCAGTCCAACGTGCGCACCGTGCAGTTTCGCCAGACGGGCCTGAACATGGCCCAGGCCCTGGCCCGGGCCCAGGGTACCGCCGACGCATCGAGCGACACCCTGGTGGCGGAGGGCGAACTCGACGCGACGCGCTACGGTGACCTCCTCCAGGCCCGCGCGCTGGTCGGGCTGCGGGGGGCGGGCTATCAGCACGACGGGTTCTTCTACGTGAAGCGGGTGACGCACACCATTCGGCGAGGCGAGTACCGGCAGCGCTTCACCCTGACTCGAGAGGGCGTGGGGTCGACCACCCCCGCGGTGACCCCGTGACCGGTGCGGTCGCCGCCGAGGCGCACGGCCGGACCGGCGGAAGAGAGGCTGATCGGATGACGCAGTTCTACGGCAAGTACCGGGGGAAGGTCGCGAACAACGTGGACCCCATGCAGTTGGGACGGGTCCAGGTCTCTGTTCCGGCCGTGCTGGGGGACGGCCAGATGAGCTGGGCCATGCCCTGCGTCCCGTTCGCCGGCTCCGGAGTGGGGCTCTTCCTGGTCCCGCCCGTGGGCGCGAACGTGTGGGTGGAATTCGAGGGTGGCGACACGAACTACCCGATCTGGAGCGGCTGCTTCTGGGGGATTGGCGAGGTCCCCGCGTCGCCCGCGCTGGCCCAGATGAAGGTCCTGAAGACGGACGCCATGACGGTCACGCTTTCGGATCTGCCCGGCGCCGGGGGGCTGACCATCGAGGTCAACCCTCCCGCGGTGGCCACCCCGCTCAAGATCGCGCTCTCCTCGAGCGGCATCGAGCTGTCGAACGGCGCCGCGAAGGTCTCGCTCACCCCCGCCAGCGTCTCGATCAACGACGGCGCCCTGGAGGTCATCTGATGGGGACTCCGGTCGTGCAGATGGGGGCGACGGTGATGTGCTCCCACGGGGGCCAGGCCCAGGCGACGGCTCCCAATCCGCGAGTCCTGCTGGGGGGACAACCCGTCACGACGTTGTCGGCGCCGTGGGTGGTGGCCGGGTGCGCGTTCGTCCCTCCGGCTGGCAACGGACCCTGCGTGACCGCGACGTGGATGAGTGGGGCGACCCGCGTCCTGGCGGGGGGCCAGCCGGTCCTGCTGCAGAGCGGCCAGGCGACGTGCACGCCCACCGGAACCCCGCTGATGGTGGTGGTCACCCAGATGCGGGTCCTGGGGACCTGATGGACGTCGCGTATCCCTTCCGGATCGACGGCCGGGGACGGACGGCGGAGGCCGACCGGGACGCCCACGTCCGCGACCTCATCGAACAGGTCCTGTTCACCACGCCGGGGGAACGAGTCAATCGGCCCACCTTCGGCAGCGGCGTTCGCCAGCTCGTCTTCGCTCCGAACAGCGCGGAGGTCGCCACGGCGACGCAGTTCCTCATCCAGGGCGCGCTGCAGCAGTGGCTGGGCGACGTCATGCAGGTCGAGTCCGTCGACGTGGAAAGCGACGACGCGACGCTGCGGGTGACCGTCCAGTACCGGACGAGGCAGGGTCAGCAGGCGCAAACGGCAGTGTTCACGCGAGGGACGTGAGGATGGCCACCCAGTACCGGTGCGGGAACGAGGGGCGACGGCTGGCGGTTCGGACCACGAGGCGACCGGACGGCACGGCGGTCATGAACGGGATCGACTATCTGACGGTGGAACCGGGCCAGACCCGGTTGACCGTGAACTTCATCCACAACCTCCCCGGCGGAGGGGCGCCCGATCCGGTCCCGGCCGCCGGGCCGGAGCTCGGCGCATCGAACCTGGTGGTGGACGGCGGGGTCCGCGTGGTCGACGTCCGCGTGACCCTGGTGGAGACGCAGGGAAGCTCGGTCACCGTCCACGTGGATCGTCCCGGCGACTTCTCCACCTACACCCTGCGGCTGATCCGGTCGCCCTCCGACCCCAACCCTCCCCTCGGGTTCGACCCTCAGCTCTCGGCCGTCCCGTTCGTCTTCAAGGTCGATTGCCCCAGCCCGTTCGACTGCCTCCACGTCACGCCGTGCCTCCCGCCCGGCCTGCCCGAGCCCCACATCGACTACCTGGCCCGGGACTACGCCAGCCTCCGCCAGCTCATGCTGGACCGGCTGGCCGTGGTCATGCCGGCATGGCGGGAACGGAATCCGGCCGACCTCGGCGTGGCCCTGGTCGAGGTCCTGGCCTACACCGGGGACCACCTCAGCTACTTCCAGGACGCCGTGGCCACGGAGGCCTATCTGGGGACGGCCCGCAGGCGGGTGTCGGTGCGCCGCCACGCCCGCCTGCTCGATTACCGCATGCACGACGGATGCAACGCGCGAGCGTGGGTGGCCATCACCGCCGGCCCGGCGGGCAGCGGGAAGCTCCTCCCCGGGCCGTCGGGCACCAGGCCGGGAACGGCTCTGGTGACGATGGTCGATCCCGGCCGGGCGACGCTCGCCGAGGAGGTGGCCGCCGCCGCCGTCCGGGGGGGAGCCGAGGTCTTCGAGACGATGCACGACATCACCCCGTACGCCTCCAACGACACGCTGCGCTTCTATACGTGGGACGACGAGGAGTGCTGCCTGCCCGCCGGGGCCACCCGAGCCACGCTCCGGGACGACGGGCCGGCCGGCCGGCTGGTCCTTCGGGCCGGGGACGTCGTGATCTTCGAGGAGCGCGTGGGGCCGGGGACGGGGCTGACCGCCGACGCGGACCCCACCCACCGGCACGTGGTGAGGCTGCGGTCGGTTCGACCGGAGGCGGAGAGCTCGGTGGTCGTCGGGGTCGAGGTTCGAACCGCTTCGCCGGCGGTGACCGACCAACTGACCCAGACACCCATCGTCGAGATCGAGTGGTTCGACGAGGACGCCCTTCCCTTTCCGCTCTGCATCTCCACGGTGGTCGACGGCATCCCCTTCCAGGACGTCACCACGGCCTGGGGGAACGTCGTCCTGGCCGACCACGGGGCCACCCAGGCTCCGGAGCAGCTCGACCCGCCCGTCGTTCCCCCGGACCGGCCCTACCGGTCCCGGCTCCAGGGTTTCGGCATCACCGAGCGAGAGCCCTTCGATCCCGGCGGGGCCAGGTCCCGTCCGGCCGCCGGGCTGGCCACGCAGGATCCCCGGGCCGGGCTTCCGGACGTGTCGCTGTCCGGAGGGGGCGAGACCTGGATCGCCCGGCAGGATCTCCTGGCCAGCGGCCGGTTCGACACGGAGTTCGTGGTCGAGACCGACGACGAGGGCACGGCGAGACTCCGGTTCGGCGACGGCGTGTTCGGGCGTCCTCCGTCCAGCGGGCTGATCGCCACGTACCGGGTGGGAAACGGGCCGGCCGGGAACGTCGGCGCCGCCGCCATCGCCCACGCGGTCACGTCGGTCCCGATCGCGGGCGTGCGGAACCCGCTCCCGGCCGAGGGGGGAACCGGGCCCGAATCGACGGAACAGGTTCGACTGTTCGCGCCGCGGGCGTTCCGCTTCCCCAAGCGTGCGGTCACGGAGCAGGACTACGCGGAGGTGGCCCAGCGCCACCGGGAGGTCCAGAAGGCGGTGGCGAGGCTCCGGTGGACCGGAAGCTGGCACACCGTGTTCGTCTACGTCGACCGCCGGGGCGGGCGACCCGTCGACGACGCGTTCCGGGACCAGCTTCGCTCCTTCCTGGAGGGCTTCCGGATGGCGGGCCTCGATCTGGAGATCGAAGGCCCGCAGTTCGTCCCGCTCGACATCGTGTTCCGGGTCTGCGCCAAGGCCGGGTACGACCCGAACGACGTCCGCTCCGCGTTGCTGACCGCCTTCGGCACCGGTGAGCTCCCCGCCGGAGGGCCGGCCTTCTTCCACCCGGACCAGTTCACGTTCGGCCAGCCCGTGTACCTCAGCCGCATCATCGCCCGGGCCATGGCCGTCCCCGGTGTGGAGTGGGTGGACACGGCGGACCGCGCGCCGACCATGTTCCAGCGGTGGGGACAGCCCGCCAGAGGGGAGCTCGCGGGTGGTGCCCTCGAGATGGCTCCGCTGGAGATCGCCCGGGTGGACAACGACCCTAACGCCCCGGAGAACGGCCGGATCGACTTCGTGGTGGAGGCAGGACAGTGAACGGGAGCCATGGCGGGTCTGGCCCCGAGCTGTGCGGCTGCTGCGAGCCGGAGCCCCAGGCCGCCCCCGTCTCCAACCGTCCCGGGCTTCCGGCGCTGGCCTACCGGGTCGGGACGCACGGCACGTTGCTCCGCCGGATGCTGGCCCGCCTCGCGCTGGAGACGGTCGGGGACGGACCGGAGGGAGACCGGCGGCCCCTGGCGTCCCTGACCTCCCGGACCACGGAGGACTTCTCCATCTCCCTGCTCGACGCCTGGGCCCTCGTGGGCGACGTGGTCACGTTCTACCAGGAGCGAATGGCCAACGAGGGGTACCTGCGGACGGCCACCGAGCGGGTCTCGGTGCTGGAGCTGGCCCGGGCCATCGGCTACGAGCTGAACCCCGGCGTGGCCGCCGGGACGTACCTCGCCTTCACCGTCGAGGAGGCCCCGGGAGCTCCAGCCTCGGCCATGGTGGAGAAGGGCCTGAAGGTGCTCTCGATCCCCGCGCAAGGGCAGAAGCCCCAGGCGTACGAGACGGTCGAGGAGATACAGGTGCGCCTGGAGTGGAACGCCGTGCGCCCCCGCCAGACCGTTCCCCAACCGCTCGCGGCCGGCATGACCTCCCTGTACCTGGAGGGCCTGGCCACCCAGCTCCAGGTCGGGGACCCACTCCTGCTGGTGGGGCTGGAGCGGGCGGTGAAGAACGTGGGGTCGGAACGGTGGGACCTCCGGACCGTGACCTCGGTCACGGCCATTCCCGAGCGGAACCAGACCAGGGTGACCTGGGACAAGCCCCTGGGCGAGCCGGTGGGCTCGCCTCCGGCGCGCTTCCGAACGCTGCCCGCGGAGGCCGACGCCCACGCATATGCCCTCCGCCTGAGGACCTCGCTGTTCGGCTACAACGCCCCCGACTGGCGGGCCATGCCGCTGTCCACGCAGGTCGCGTTCGCGTACCCCGGTCGGGATCCCGACGCCGTGCCGCGGAGGGATCTGCCGGACCAATGGCCCGGCTTCGCCCTGGTCCCCGGGTCGCACATCCTGGACCTGGACGGGGACCATCCCAAGGTGGTGGCGGGTTCGTGGCTCGTCCTCACCCGGCCGGGCTGGACCGAGCTGTATCGCGTGACGAGCGTGGCCCCCACCGCTCGGTCGGATTTCACCATGTCCTCGAAGGTGACCCGAGTGGGCATCGACACCACCGAGCACCTCGGCAGGTTCGGGCTGCGAGGGACCTCCGTGCTCGCCCAGAGCGACGAGCTCGAGCTGGCGGACATGCCGATCGAGGAGCCGGTGGCGGGGAGGACGGTCGAGCTGGGAGAGGTCGTCACGGCGCCAGCAGAGGGCCGTCCCGTCGCCATCACCGGCAAGCGCATCCGGGTCCGGATCACGGCGAACATGGGTTCCGTCTCGTTCCTGGCCTCGGGCGACGACCAGGCCGTGCCGCTCGCGACGGGGGACTCGCTGCAGGTCGTGTCGCCGCCCGACGCCTCTGGATGCTGGGGCCTGCTGGATCGAGACGCGCGAGAGGGATTCGCGCGGCTCCCGTCGGGCTCGTTCGT
Organism: Actinomycetota bacterium; assembly: GCA_030774015.1. Taxonomy (NCBI): domain Bacteria; kingdom Bacillati; phylum Actinomycetota; species Actinomycetota bacterium. The sequence continues at coordinate 9,495 of JALYLZ010000078.1, forward strand.
GTACGAGCGCGCGCCGAAGGAGGACGCCGACGTGAGCGAGGTGGCCTTCGTGCAGACGGTGGTCCAGGAACGGGATCGCACCACCCTCGTACTGGCCCGGGCCCTGGCGAGGGCGTACGACCGGACCACCGTGACCGTCTCCATGAACGTGGTGCGCGCCACGCACGGGGAGACGGTGCAGGAGGTGCTGGGGAGCGGGGACGGCAGCGTCGCCAACCAGCGGTTCGTGCTGAAGAAGCCACCCCTGACGTTCGTGTCCGCACCGTCGGCGTCCGGCGCCGAGGACACCCTGACTGTCCGGGTGGACGAGGTGGCCTGGGACGAGGCTCCCTCGCTGTTCGGGCTGGGCCCCCGGGACCGGAGCTACATCGTGCGGATCGACGACGACGCCCGGGCGTCCGTCACCTTCGGCGACGGCGAGAGCGGCGCGCGACTCCCCACCGGACAGGAGAATGTCACGGCGACCTACCGCAGCGGGATCGGGCCGGAGGGCGAAGCGGAGGCCGGCGCCATCACGTTGTTGCAGAAGCGGCCCCTGGGCGTGCGCGGGGTAACCAACCCCGTCGGCGCCACGGGCTCGGCCGCGCCGGAGAAGCTCGAGGACGCGCGGCAGAACGCCCCACTCACCGTCGTCACGCTCGATCGGATGGTGTCCCTCCAGGACTTCGAGGACTTCGCCCGGGCCTTCGCCGGCATCGGGAAGGCCATGGCGGTGGCGGAGTGGGACGGACAGCGCCGCGTGGTGCGGCTGTCGGTGGCCGGGGCGCTCGGGGAGAAGGTCGATTCCTCCTCCCAGCTGTACCTGGACCTGGTCGCGGCCATCGACCGGTTCCGCGACCCCGTGCAGGACGTCATCGTCACCGGATACCGGCGTCGCACCTTCGGTGTGCAGGCCACCGTGATCGTCGACCGGACGTACCTGCCCGACAGGGTGCTGAGGGACGTGCAGGACGCGCTGCTCGAGGCGTTCTCCTTTGAAGCCCGGACCTTCGGCCAGGGGGTCACCTCCGCCGAAGTGGTGACCGCCATCCAGTCGGTGGACGGGGTGACGGCGGTGATCCTGGAAGGGTTGTCGCTGGACCCCGCCGTGGATCCCGGTGCGACCGATCCCTGTGCCCCGCCCGCCCGGCCGAACTCGCCGCACACGGAGGGCGACGTGCTCCGAGTGGAGCCCGGGGACCTCCTGCTGCTCGAGTCGACCGGGATCTCGCTCGTCGCGAGGATCGCCCCGTGACCCCCGGGCGCCTGTACGGGTTGCTCCCGGCCGTGCACCGGGTCCGGGACGCGGACCAGGGGTATCCGCTTCGGGCCCTGCTCGCCGTCGTCGAAGAGCAGCTCGACGTGCTCGAGGGGGACGTCGAAGCCCTTTACGAGAACTGGTTCGTCGAGACCTGCCAGGAGTGGGTCCTCCCCTACGTCGGCGATCTCCTGCGGATCCGGGGGATCGAGCCGTCGACCTCGGGCGCATTCAGCCAGCGGGCCCGGGTGGCCAATACGGTCGCCTACCGCCGGCGCAAGGGAACGGCGGCCGTCCTCGAGCAGGTGGCCCGGGACGTCACCGATTGGCCGGCCCGAGCCGTCGAGTTCTTCCAGCTCCTGGGGTGGAACCAGAACGTGAACCACCTGCGCCCGAGGAGCCTGCGCACACCGGACCTCCGCGACGCGAACAGCCTCGAGCTGCTGGGCGGACCGTTCGAGGCGGCCGCGCACACGGTGGACGTCCGGGACGTGAGCACGTCCGCCGGCCGCTACGACATCCCGAACGTGGGCCTGTTTCTTTGGCGCCTCCAGCCGTACGGGGTGTGGCGCTCTTCGGCCCGGGCCGTGGCCGAACCGGCGGACGGCCGGTTCTGGTTCGGACCGCTCGCGATGGACGCTCCCTTGTTCAACGCGCCGCAGGCGGAGACCGAGATCACGCACCTGGCCGAGGAGCAGAACGTGGCCGGGGTGCTGCGGCGGCGGCCCCTGCACGACGAGCTCGAGGCCCGACGCCGTGCCCGATCGGCGGACGAAGAGGCCGAGCGGGTCTACTTCGGGGCCGAGCCCGTGATCCGCCTGTTCGTGGGAGACCCCCTCGCCGAGATCCCTCCCGAGCGGATCATGATCTGCGACCTGTCCGCCTGGGATCGGCCGCCCACGCAGCGCCTGTATCCGGGGCCGTCGGGACAGGGACAGGTGAGCCAACCGATCGACGTGGCCGTCGACCCGGCCACCGGGCGCATCGCCTTCCCGGCCGGAGTGGACCGGGGACAGCCCGTGGTGAGCTTCTCCTACGGATTCCCCGGCGACCTCGGGGGAGGTCCGTACAACCGCCGCGACTCCGTCCAGGCCTGGCTGGGCTCGTCCCGCCGCGCCGTCACGTTCCAGGTCGGCGTGACCACGGAGCAGCAGGCCCTCGACGCTGCTACCGACCCCACCGTTCTGGCCGGGACGCTGGGCCAGGCGATCGAGGCCTGGAACCAGCACGTCGCCACGCACCCGAATCCCTTCGGGATCATCGCGGTCATGGACAGCCGGACGTACGTGGTGGAGGCCCTGCCCGACCCCACTCCCATCATCATACCGCCGGGGGGCCGCCTCGCCATCGTGGCCGCCGACTGGCTCCAGGTGGAACCGTCTCCCGGCGCCCCGCCCGTTCGCGAGCGGGGCCAGGTGGTGCCGGACGGCGTCCGCCCCCACGTCCTGGGGGACATCGACGTGTCGGCGGCGCCGGTCCTGGAGGGAGCGGAGCCGGGAGAGTTGATCCTGGACGGCCTCCTCGTGGAGGGCCGGCTGCGGGTCCTCGAAGGTGACCTCGGAAAGCTCACCATCCGGCACTGCACGCTGGTCCCGGCCCGCGGAGGGCTCGTCGTCGACCCCTCGGCCGACCGGACGAGGCAGAACGGCCGGCTCGGCATCCGGCTGGTGCGGACCGTGTGCGGACCGATCTCCCTGCCCGCCACCGTCCCCGATCTGGAGCTGGCCGACTGCATCGTGGGCCCGGGCGCGGCGGGAGCCGCGATCGCCGCATCCGGGTCGAACCTCGGCGTACAGGCCTCCACCCTGCTCGGCACCTGCACGGCACGAACCCTGCAGGCCGGCAACAGCATCTTCGCCGGCGACGTGGACGTGGAGCGGCGGCAGGCGGGGTGCGTGCGGTTCTCCTACCTGACCCCCGCCTCTCACACCCCCCGTCGATACCGATGTCAGCCGGTCGACCTCGCCTCGGCCGGACGTGTCGTTCCCCAGTTCACATCCGTCGCCTACGGCGAGGCCGCCTACGGACAGCTCTCGGCCGCCACCCCTCCCGAGATCACGGAGGGGGCGGAGGACCGGGGAGAGATGGGGGCGTTCCGGTTCCTCGAGCAGACGCAGCGCCGGAACGCCCTGCGGGCCGCCCTGGCCGAGTACCTGCGGGTCGGTCTGGAGGCCGGCGTCTTCTTCGTCACATGATCGGAGGCATGCCATGAAGGGGGACTTCTCCCGGACCACCTTTCGCCCCGCGGAGCACTACGCGGCCGTGCTCCAGCAACAGGGCCGGGTGCAGCTCGACGCCGACTGGAACGAGCAGATCGACATCCAGGCCCACCGAGACGAGACCGTCGCCTCGGACGTGGTCGGCAGGACCGGGGCCCCCCTCGACGACGCGGGATTCGCGTTCTCCTGTGACGGCGGCGACATCTCGGCCAGTGGATGTCCCGCCGCCAAGGTGCATATCGGTGCCGGCCGCTACTACGTGGACGGCATCCTGTGCGAGAACGAGGCTCCCGTGTCCGTCCAGGGGCAGCCCGACCAGCCCGGCGCAGGCCTGCCAGGCCAGGAGGGAACCTACGTCGCCTACCTCGACGTCTGGCGCCGGCACGTCACGGTGCTGGAGGACGACGAGATCCGCGAGGTGGCACTGGGCGGCCCGGACACCGCGACCCGGACGAAGACCGTGTGGCAGGTCAAGCTGGAGCCGACCTCGGCGCCCTCCTGTGCGGCGCTGGGGACCGGTTGGGCCCCGGCGGGGTCCGAGAGCACCGGCCGCCTGGCGGCGAAGGCGGAGGAGGCCCAGCAGAACAGCGACGAGTGCCTGGTTCCGGCTGGGGCCGGGTTCCGCGGTCTGGAGAACCAGCTGTACCGGGTGGAGATCCACGACGGGGGGACCGCCCTCGCGTTCCCCCGGCCGCCAGGCACCGCAGTCGACACCGCGACGATCGTGGATGCCACCCACGTCCGGGTGACGTCGCTGGCCGTGGGGGGAACCGGATGGAAGCCGGGCCAGGTCGTGGAGGTGTTCAGCGACCAGACCGACGCGGCGAACGGCCCGGGGACGGTGGCCCGGGTCACGGAGGTCGATGCGGGGACGCTGACCCTCACCGTGGACTCGCCGCTCACCGCCCTCCAGGGCAACTCCGGCCTGAAGGCGCGCCGGGTGGCCTCGTTCGTGTGGTCCCGGGACAACGGCAGCGTGGTGGCCCGGCTCCAGGGAATCGACCCGGTCACCTCGATCATCACGGTGTCCCACCCGAACCGTGACGCCGTGTCGGGGTTCGCCGGCGGGGACTGGGTGGAGATCACCGACGAGGCCGGGGTGCTCGGGGGTGGACCGGGCCCGATGGTCCCGGTCTCCAGCGTGAAGGGAAACGAGCTCACCGCGTCGAGCTTCCCCGGCGGAGCCCCGCCGGCCGTGGGGACCCGCCCGACCGTCCGCCGATGGGACTCCAACGGTCCCCAGGTGGTAACCGCCGGCCCCTTCGTGGAACTCGAGCGGGGGGTCCTGGTGGCCTTCGCACCGGGCACATACCGAAGCGGCGACTACTGGACCGTGGCAGCGAGGACCCTCACCCACCAGGTGGAATGGCCGGCCGACCCCACCGATGCGACCAAGCCCGCGTTCCTGCCCGCCTCGGGCATCGAGCACCACTACGCTCCCCTCGCGCTCCTTCGTCGGGCCGCCGTCGACACGTGGACGCTGGTGAGCGACTGCCGCCGCCTGTTCCCCCCGTTGACGGAGCTGACCTCCTTCTCCTACGTGGGTGGGGACGGCCAGGAGGCCCTGCCCGACCTCACGGCATCGCCGCCCGTGGTTCCCCCGTTGCCCTCGCCGCTGGAGGTCTCCGTGACCCTCGGGAGCCGGCCGGTGAAGAACGCCCCCGTGCTGTTCAAGGTCACCGCCGGAAACGGGAAGGTGAACGGGGCCGCCCAGGCTCCCGTGGCCACCGACGCCGCCGGGGTGGCCAGGGTCCAATGGACGCCGGATCCGGGGACGCGCCCCCAACGGGTGGAGGCGGTGCTCCTGGACGACGGAGGAAACGGCCTGGCCGTCCCGCCGATCCATTTCACCGCCACGGTGAGCCGCGCCGACCAGGTCGCGTTCGACCCCAAGAAGTGCGTGCCGCTGGCGGGCACGAAGACGGTCCAGGACGCCATCGAGCGGATGCAGTCGTTCCGGAGCCTGGAGCGCGTCGCCGGTGACGGGCAGGACGCCATGCCGGGAGTCCCGGTCCCCCAGGCCCTTCAGGTCCGGGTGGTGGACGGATGCGGTCCGGTGGGCCGGGCCAAGGTCCGATTCCAGCCGTCGGACAACGGCCAGGTGGCCGCCGACGCGACGGGATTTCCGGGAGCCGCCTCGCTCGATGCCAGCTCGGACCCCGCCACTGGCCTCGCCTCGTGCGCCTGGCTCCCGGATTCGGGCGGGCCCCCCGTGCAGCAGCTGGCCGCCACGCTCCTGGACGGAGCCGGCAACCCTCTGCCGCTGACGGCGGTGACGTTCACGGCCAACCTCAGCACGGCCTCCCAGGTGCACTACGACCCCTGCGACCAGCTGGCGGGGGCGGACACCGTCCAGCAGGCCCTGGACAAGCTGTGCGAGCTGACGGGGGGCGGGGCGGAGCCCGGCGTCACCCTCCGGGGCATTTCGCTCTCGACCACCGGACAGGCTCTGCAGCTCGACCAGGTCGTGGCACCGGGGGACCTGAAGGATGGGATCATCCTGACCCCGTCCGAGCCGATCGATCTGATCGTCACGAAGATCGTCGCTCCCGTGATCCGGCTCGTCGTGGATCTCCCCTTTCCGCTGAACCCAGCGGACGCCGGGATCTGGGGCAGCACCGTCGTCGGGACCACGCCCGTCACGCTGAACGGTCGGATCGGCTCCGTGCTCCTGGGACGCCGGCTCTCCTGGACGCCAACGGACCAGGCGGCCGCCTGGTTGGACCAGCTGAGCGGCACGGTCGGGAGGCTGGTAGTCCCGCGGGTGGGCGTGCGCCTCATCGTGGACGGCAACTACATCTGGTCACGAGCGGACCCGAACCGGTTCCTCGACGCGGACGGGTTCGGCGTCACCCAGGATGGCGCGGTCGTTCTGCGGTTCCCCACAGGGGACGGCCGGCGGGGCGGGGTCCTCCGGCTCCCGTTCTGGCTGGCGATCGGGTGACCCACCGTCCCGGAGGCAGGATGGGCAGGCCTCATCCGGCCTCTTGACGAAGCGAGTCGTGCGAGGTACAAGAAGGATGCAAAGATTGTTCGTTCGCACTGGATCAAGGAACCGTCTTTCAGATCGGATGTCTGGAAGCGGCCCCTGGGGAGGGAGCGTTCGGAGGACTCGCTGGGAAGGCCGAGGGAGCTCGTGTTAGTGAAAGTTTCGAGTGTGTGACCTCGGAGTTGACCGGCGAAGTCGACCAGGTTTCCGTGGGGTCGTGGATAGGCGGAGCGTGACGAGGCGTACCAAGAGACAGAGGCGGGCTTACTTTCAAAGCGTTAGGCCCTTGAGTCGTTCTTGTAGTTAGATTCAATTGAGCGTCCTCTTGGGCCTATCTATTTGGGCGGACTGTTAGGTGGCAACAGAGCCTCTCCAGTCGGGCCGGTTCGGTTCCACCGCTGCGGCCCTGACGGAACAAGTCAGCGCCGCACTCTGAAGGGGTCGACTCATCCGATCCTATTCGCTTCATCTTGAGACGCTTAGCGCCCCCACTCATGGTGAGGCCTGGGACGTTGGCCACGGGGGAGCCAGCTTCGTCGCACCCCTCAGGTCAGCGCACGCGAAGGTCGTCCGCTCCCCCTTGGCCGATGTGCATGACGAACCCCGCGAGCGCATCCGCGGTGTTGGTCAGGACATCGCTGCTAGCGCGGAACTTGAATCCCGTGCTGCACGTCATGACCTGAGCTCCAAATCCGCCCAGGGCGTACCCGCCCTGATCGTGGACCCCGGGCAAGAGGTGCGCGTACTCATGGATCACGTTGGCCTGCCGGCTCATGGCATCGGGATCATCTCGGAACTGCGGGCAGAAATGGATCGGAGGACGTCCGCCACGGACGTACGCGACCGTGTCCTGGCTGGTCCCGCTGCACTCGGAATCGTCCCCGGTCTCACAGGCGGTTGGAGCCGTGACACTCATCTTGCTCTCCAGGGAGCGAAGACGCGACATCAGCCAGATCTGCCGGACGCCGTAGTCCGGGTCCGTGGGGGTGATGTTGAAGTTACTGTTGAACGCACAGGCCACCTCCCCTTCCAAGCGCCGAGCACCCGACAGGAGGTCGGGCTTGTTGTCGATCCACCGCCCGTGGAGGCGATCGAGGGCCACTCGGGCCGATGCCAGAAACGGCAGGGAGTCGCTCCGGGCCCGCTCGGCCAGCCGGCTGGTCCGCAGGGCCTCGTCAGCGGTACACACCTCCACCGGGCGGGATGCGATCAGTTGCTTGATGTAGTCACGGACGGCCTGGTCCGACACCATCTTGAGGTACTCGCGCAGGCCGGCCTTGGACAGCGCATTGAGACGAGCGATGATCTCGGGATCGGACAGATGCGCCTCCGTCAGCTGGCCCGTGTCGAATGCGTAATTGGTTCCGGTTCTCAGGCCGCCGCCAATCTGGCGATCGAGCCGATCGATGTCTCCTCTCGAGCCGGCGCTCGGCTCGATCCGGAGCCTTGCGACATCTTGTCGCGACCGGTCCCGGACTGCGGGAGGGGGCCAGGACGGCGGCGCGGTCCTCGGCTGGACGGAAAAGCTCGGCCCGGCAGGGGCATCCGCGGCGGTGGATCCGCTGGCCGCGCGTCAGCGTGCACACGCATGGCGCTGTACGCGTGTCCGGGCCGGGATTCCATGAACCCACGTGTGGCCGAGTTCATGGGCCAGTCGGCGGACCGCAGGGCCTCGTGAACGACCGGCGCGACGAGGTTCGGCCAGGCGGCGCCGTGCGTCGAGCGGTGCAAGCTCGAGCGGTCCTCGTCGTGGCCCCAAGTCCCAGAAGGGCACGGCCCTCCGCCACAGCGCTGAAGGATCCCGCTCGGAGATCTCGTCCCCGAGGAGATCCCGGGCCGGACGGCGAGGCGCGCGGCGGCGATCACGTCAGCCTTCCACCGGGCACGTGGTCGAGTTCGCCGAATCGTTCACGTAGTGGTTAGCCTCAACCCGCCATCCTGGCCCCTACCCTATGACCACCACCACCGGGACCGAAGTCCCGTATTCGCCCTGGAGTTCCGCACGCCTGGGGGACAAGCCCACGATAGCGCACTCGGTCGACGCACATTGAGCACGAGTTGATATCAGTGAGGCTCTCTCGATGCTTCGAGGCGACACCCGCTGCCGTCCTTGAAACGAGGAACTCTCGCGTCATCAACGCGAGAGTTCCTCCGGCGATCCCACTGGACCAAGAAACGAGCCATCGTCTGGCCTGCAGCCGTCCGCATCTACCCCCCAGGTGGAGCATCCGACCCAGCCCACCGTGTGCCCAGACTCCGCCAGAAGCAACGCCCAGCACGCATCGCCACTAACCACGCTGGTCTGCTTCTCGGCGACCTCGATCCCCAGGATCTGATCTAGATTGTAGCAATGTAGAGCGGCAAGCGCCAGCCTTGACGAGGGGAGGACCGGCGGCGGATTCTTGATCGCTTCGTGCCTGTTCGCCGACCAGCCTGGCGTGAGTCTCGGGCTAGGAGGTCGAGGCCGCCGCCTTGCGGCGCCTTGGAGATTGGGCGCGGCTGGTCGACTTCGACGGACGTCCGCGACGCGGAGCCGCTTGAACACGAAGCCCGAGATCCTTGAGCGTGGTGGTGGCCTTGCGTCCCCGTCGCGGAACCCGGCTGTTCTTCGTGAACATCTGAAGGTGCGAGTCACACAGATCCGTAATTCGGTTCTGACCGTCGAGCCGGAACGTGACCGAGGCACTCGCGGGCTTTCCACAGATATCACACGTGAGCAATGCCACAGTCGTTTCTGCCATCGTCCCTCCTTCGTCCGGTCAAGTGAAGAATATAGCAGGCGGCTTTCCCATACATACGATGCCGACAATGCTCCGGCCTCGGGTCCAAAGCGAGTTCGCAATGCATTGCCATTATGCAAGAGGGCGCAGACTGAACCTCTGCCCGCCCGTGCCGGGCTCAGCATTCCGCTGCGACCTCCGACCAGCGCGGCGTCTCGGCTGAGCTGAGCAGACTCCTCGAGACCAACGACGTTAGTTGCTCGGCGCGGCGACCACCGACCCCAGACAGCCATTGGAGGGGAAGCCGCGGGGGCAACCCGAAGTACCGTCGCCCTGCCTGCGCTGAGAAGCCCACTGGAGTCGAAGGATGTCACCGCTGGCTTCGGAGGGACACCCTACCTCACCCACCCAGGCGATTGATCGCCTCCCTTGTGACAGGGTAGATTGCGACCGGGCAGTAGAAGGAGGGGTGAGATCGGGTGACTTCAGCAGCCCTCGGGTTCCGGTTGCTGCTGGGGCTCATCTTCTTGAGGGTGGGCCTCGCGAAGATGGGCAACCGGACTGCCTTCACGCGGGCCGTCCAGAGTTACCGCTTGGCGCCCGCCCCGCTGTCCGAATGGATCGGCCGGTGGCTCCCGATCCTCGAAACAGCCCTGGGGGTCCTACTCGTGCTCGGGATTGAACAACGCCTGACCGGTTGGACCGTAACCGGGCTCCTCATACTTTTCGGCGCGGCTGTCTCGGTCAACCTCGTGCGAGGAAGAGCGATCGACTGCGGATGCTCGGGCGGCACGGCCCCGAAGTCGATCACGTGGTGGACGGTGGCGCGGAATGGGGGCCTCACGGCTATGAGCATGTCGGTAGCCACCAACCCGCCCACGGTTCTCTCGCTGGAGTCGCTGTGGCGAGCGTCAGGCCCCCCGGTCCCCTCTCTCAGTACCGGGCTCGCCACTGTGGACCTGACGCTCATCGTCATGCTTTCCTGGCTCCTGGCCAAGGAGGCGCTCCGGCTTTCCCGGACGGCGGGCTCCTTCCAACCGATCGGTCGGAGCGGTCCGCCGTGAGTTGGCCCTGGATCGTCGCGTTCCTTGGGCTCACGGCATTGGTGGGGTTGATGGGGTTCCTCATCCTCGGCCTCATGCGTCGGGTCGTACTCCTTCTGGAGGCGCTGGAGGGTCGGGCCGGGTCGCAGATCCACGGCGGGCTCCCAGTCGGCAGCCGGGTGCCGGCCTTCGAGGTGCTCGACGACGGCGGCAGGTTGATCTCTTCCGCCGAACTCCTACATGAGCCCGTCGTGGTGTTGCTCGTCAGCCCCGGCTGCTCTCCGTGCTTGGATCTCGCCGCAGAGCTTCGAGGCCTGGGCTCTCCCCTCCCGATTCCCATGATCGTGATCCGCGACGGTCACGATCAGCCGAACGGATTCGACGGTCTTGGGCACCAGGTCCTCCGGGACGTGAGCGCGTTCCGGGCCTTCGCCAACGCTGCGACGCCGTTCGGGTACGCGGTCAACGCCGATGGGACAGTCGCCGCGAGTGGTGTTACGAGTACGTCCGAAGCCCTTCTTGAGCTTGCCGAGACACTGCGGAAGACGGTCGGAGCCGGTCACGCCTGAAGGGCGCTCGATGAGGAAGGGGTGATGGGTCGTGTCTGAGCCAGCAGCAACCAGCCGTCGAACGTTCCTTCGTCAGGCGGCGAGAACGATCGCCACAGGCATCGGGATAACACTCGCCGTCCCAGGCATCGCCAGGGCGTCCACGGATTCGAACGAGGTCTGCTGCAAACAGAACTGCTCGTTGCCGGGTGGCGGGGGATGCCCCTCCGGCCAGGTGAAGTACCTCTGCAACGGCGTCTGTGGGCAGTACTGCACCTGCCACAACAACGTGGGGGACTGCTATACCCTCGTGTGTTGAAGAACCGTCCTGGAGACAGCGGCACCCCTAGAGAGCCGAGCCTCACGCCTATCCCAAGCATGCACTCCGGAGCGACCCGGTGCTGAGATACGTCTACGGACAGTTCCGGCATCGCCCGAGTCGCACCTTGACCCTCGGGGCCGGGATTCTGGTGGCGGCGGTGGGGTTCACCCTCCTCACGGCGGCCGCCGACACGGGCCAACTCCAGATCAAGGGGACCATCGGCCGGAACTTCAGGGCGGCCTATGACATCCTGGTGCGGCCGCCCGGCTCTTCCGGGGTCATCGAACGGCGGGAAGGGCTCGTCGCCGACAACTTCGCCAGCGGCATCTTCGGAGGGATCACCCTTCAGCAGTGGCATGAGGTCCTCAACCTCCCCGGGGTGGAGGCGGCCGCCCCCATCGCGAACCTGGGCTACATCGCGCCCTTCGAGAGGGTGCGGTTCACGATCAACCGCCTCCTCAACGCGGATCCGGTCCAGCTCTACCGGCTCCGTTTGACCTGGAGGGCGGATCGTGGAACCTCCCACTACCCGGGAGAGGACTCGTTCATCTACTACACCCGGGTCGACCCCATCTCCCGCCGGCAATACGAAATCCTCCCGAACGGCAGCCGCCTCGGTGTTTGCTTCGGCTTTGCTCGGGGCCAACCTCCCCAGACCGGACCCTTCCGCTACAGCACGCCCGCCGGGTGGCACCTCCAGTGCTTCTCCGCCTTGTCCCCGGGCACCCGCATCGCCAACCCCATACCGTTCCGCCATGGCAGGGTCGGGTCCGCGACCGACGTGCTCTATCCGGTCCTGGTCGCCGCCGTCGACCCGGTGCAGGAGGACAGGCTCTTGGGCCTGACGCACGCCGTCGTGGAGGGGCGCTCCCTCGACGAGGGGGATGGGCCCTCGAAGGCGGATGGCGTGACTGCGTTACCGGTGGTCGTCAGCAGCCGGACCTACGTGGACGAGCCCCTCGACGTGGCTATCCAGCGGCTGGAGATCCCTCCAGGTGTCGACGTTCCTGGCGTCTTGGCCTCGGACAGGGCATTCGCCTTCACCACGCATCTCCCGGGGAGGACGATCGCCCGGTTCCACTATGCATCGGACGTCTTGTGGCGGCGTGAGATTCGCGAGCTGTCAGGGACCGCCGCGTACTGGAGCGTCACGCCCGCGGCCTACCGGCCCCTCGACTCGGGGTATCTGGCTCCTCAGCCGACAAACAACCCGGCGAATGTCTACCTGGAGCCCGGAAGGGGAGAGCTGGCCGCCCCGGGAAATCAGGACGTGCAGTTCCGCCGCCTCCGCAGGCATGTGGTGGCCGAGGATGCCCCCCCGTTCCGGTTCAGCGTCGTGGGCCGCTACGATCCGCAGAAACTCCCCGGCTTCAGTCCCCTGTCTCAGGTTCCTCTGGCTGCCTATGCACCTCCGCTGGCGACACCGGCGGACGCATCGAGCCAGCAGGCTTTGCACGGGCGTCCTCTCCTTCCGAGCATGAACCTCGGCGGCTACATCCAGCAGCCGCCGTTCGTCCTCACCACCCTTTCATCCGTGAGGTTCCTGGAACGGTCGAATGTCCTTGGATCGGCGAACCCCCAGGCCCCGATCAGCGTGATCCGGGTGCGGGTGGCAGGTGTGAATGGGCCGGATCCGCTGAGCCTGGCCCGCATCCGCACGGTCGCGCAGCTGATCCAGCAACGGACGCACCTGACCGTGGACATCACCGCGGGGTCGTCGCCCCATCCCGTGCTCATCGGCCTGCCTGCGGGAAGGTATGGACGGCCGCCACTCCTCCTTCAGGAGGGGTGGACGAAGAAGGGGGTGGCCGTGGCTATCCTCCGGGCCCTCGACCGAAAGAGCCTGGCGCTCTTCGTGCTGGTCCTGGCAGTGTGCTCGCTGTTTCTGGCGAACGGTGCCGTTGCGGCCGTTCGGTCACGCAGGCGGGAACTGGGGACGCTGCTCAGCCTGGGGTGGTCGCAGGGACGAATCTTTCGCTCCGTGATTCTGGAACTCGCTGTGATCGGCTTCACTGCCGGACTCGTGGGAGGGGGGTTGGCCCTGGTGCTGACCCTCGTGCTGCACCTTCGGCTCTCGGCCCTGCGGGCCCTGGTGGTCTTTCCCGTCGCCGTGATGCTGGCCGTGCTCGCGGGCCTCCCCGCCGCGGTGGTGGCGGCTCGAAGCGTCCCCCTCGACGCCCTGAGAGTGCCGGTCACCCGCGGGGCACGTGGCCGCGGTGTCCGGCGGACGCGGCACCTCGCGATGGCCAACCTTCGACGGCTTCCCGGTCGCACCCTGCTCGGAGCTGGCGGGCTCTTCATCGGGGTGGGGGCGCTGACGGTACTGCTTGCCGTCAACCTCGCGTTCAGGGGGGCGCTCGTCGGGAGCCTCCTGGGAGGCGTGGTGTCCATACAGGTTCGGACCGCCGACCTCGCAAGCGTGATCCTCACGGTCGCCTTGGGAGGGTTCGCCGTCGCCGATGTGCTCATGCTCAATCTTCGAGAACGCGCCGTCGAGCTCGCGGCTCTTCGGGCGACGGGTTGGAGCGAGCTCCGCCTGGGCGGCCTGGTGGCGCTGGAAGGAGCGGGCATGGGCTTGATCGGAAGCGTCCCGGGGGGTGTGGTTGGGGGCCTCCTGGCCGTCGCGGTGGGGCGCAGCCACTACGCCAACGTGTTCCTGGTCTCGGGTGTCGCGGCCATTGCAGGGACGCTCGTCGGGCTCATGGCGGCGCTCGTCCCCGCGGCTCTTGTCGCGCGCATGGCGCTTCCGGCGATTCTGGCCGAGGAGTAGAGACATTGGGCGTTCCCGTCGAACTTGACTCGGTCACCAAACGGTACCCCGCCAATGGCTCCGTCTCCGTCGCCGTTGATCGTGTCTCTCTCGCAATTCCTCCGGGGCAAGCCGTGGCGGTCATGGGACCTTCCGGCTCCGGTAAGTCGACGCTCCTCCACCTGCTCGGGGCCATGGAGCGCGCTGACGAGGGCACCGTTCGAGTGGGCGGCCAAGAGATCACCCGGCTCTCCAGACGAGCGCAGGCGACGTACCGGCGCAGCATCGGGTTCGTGTTCCAACGCTTTCATCTGCTGCCGGTGCTCACGGCGCTCGACAACGTGGCGGCGCCCGTACTCCCCTATCGGACCCCCTTCGACAAGTTCGCCCGGGCTCACACGCTTCTCCGGGCGGTTGGACTGGGCGGCAAGGAAGCCTCCCTCCCTTCCCGCCTTTCGGGTGGCGAGCAGCAGCGCGTGGCGATTGCGCGAGCGCTCATCAACGCGCCCGGACTCTTGCTCGCCGACGAGCCCACCGGGAACCTGGACTCAGAGACCAGCACCGAGATCATGCAACTCCTGCTGGATCTACAGGCGGAACGCCAGATGACCATCGTGGTCGCCACGCACGACCCCATGGTGGCCACCCGCTGTCAGCGGATCATCCGGCTCCAGGACGGGCGCGTGACGGAAGACTTCCCCCTCGTCGGAAGCGAGGGTGGGGAGGACAGTGAAGACGCCTTCCACCGAATCACCGGGCTCGGCCCGGGAGCCTAGCGTCGCGCGCTGACAATTCCGCAGGCCTATTTGGCCACGGACTTCCTTGGGGCTGGCATCTCGCTTCCGGCGGATACCCCGCCTTGATGCTGTTCAGCCCCGGCGCTCCGAATGAGCGCCTTAGCATGCTTCTCGGCAAGGTCCACGACTCCCAGGTTGGCCTTGGTGTGCAGGGCCGCCGCCTCGATCAGGAGTGCCACCAGGGCGTCCTCGTGATGGCGCGCCCTCAACTCACCGAGAGCCGCCAGCTCCGCAAGGTACGCCTGCCGCTGAACTTTGATGACGCGCCGAAGCTGGTCTCGACCGAGCCGCGACCCAGCGAAGACCTTCAGGAACAGGTCGTCTCGATAGCCGCCCTCCTTCACGAACGGCTCTGCCAACCAGCGCTCGAGTTCTTGCCGGCCGGAGTCCGTCAGCTGATAGACGATCTTGTCCGGCCGGTCGGTCTGGCGAATTCGCTTGGCTACGACCAGCTCGTCCCGTTCCAAGCGGTCAAGCACCTGGTAGAGGTGGCCGATGTTGAGTCCACCCCACTGGGGTCCGACAGCGTCCTCGAAGGTGGTCTTGAGCTCGTAGCCATGCGCCGGTCCTTCAGCCAGAAGGGCCAGCACAGCGTGATGAATCGGCATGTCGACCTACTTCCTCTTAGTTGCCCGGAAGACCGGTTCTCCGGCCCACAATCTACCGAATGAGCAGGGCGGATTCGAGTCCGCGGGTCGACTTCCTGTCTCGTCCGCCTCCGAGCCCAAGTCAGAGAGGCTCCCCCGAGGGCCCGATGCAAGTACAGGCCGGCGCACCATCAAGACCTTGAGGGTGCACCAGACCAGAGGAGAGGCCAGTCCCGCTTCTTGCTCTTCCTGAAGTTGCGAGTTCGTGTATCCGGCGTGGACCAGATAGAAGCGAGACGGCAGGTTGATGATCCCGGTCTTGGAGGCCACTCCGCCAGAGCCAAAGGGGGCCCCTTCCCCACGGACTCTCCGCCACCGAAGCACTCGCTCATGGCTCGATGAAGAACAGCACGTCCATGGTCCTCAGCCACGCCGTCTCCACCGGTGAAGAAGTCGCAGGCCCAGATACCCTCTGCTTGAGACCTGAGGAACTCAGTCCAGGTCGGTCCGTCCCGCCGGGGAGCCGGACCGATGCCGGCCCGGCGCAGGATCGACCTGATCGTCGAAGCGCCGATCCGGATGCCGAGCTTGCGGAGCTCGCCTGGATCCTCATGCATCCCCACCTGGGGTTCTCCCGGCCGATGCGGACGACGAGGTTCCTGAGATCGGAGTCGATAGGAGGACGGCCCGGGGCGCTCTTCCGGCGGTAGGTCCACCTCCGACGCACCAGCTCCCGATGCCAGCGGAGGAGCGTTTGGGGAGTGACCAAGAACGATGACCATCGCTCGTGCGGCAGGAGCGTGCTCGCCGCGGCCATGAACACTCGGTCGAGGCGATGGAGTCGAGGACGCGTCGACCCGCGGCGCAGAACCGCGAGCTGGTGGCGGAGCACGGCATTCTCAACCTCGAGGGCACGCTCGCGCGACTGGCCGCCGGCGAGCCGGAGCCACCGGCGAAGCACCGCGTAGAGAAGGAAGAAGAGCACCGGCGGATGGTACGGAGGTGCTGGTCAGCAGGCGAATCGAGGTTTCCGCGCCCTACAGGTTTCTCTGGCGTCGCAACAATGTACCGGAGGAGAGGTGCCGAATCGGACGTGGGCGACCGATGCCAGGCCTCGGCTGGTCACAGGGCCCCGAGTCGGCCCTTCAGGAGGGACGACGTTGCGGGGGCCGACGCCATCTTCAATCGTAAGGGCACCGTCGCCGAATCAGTCGGCCTTGGGCCACGAGAGGAAGAATGGTGCCTGCTCTGGCTAATGACTCCCCTCGGGCGCGAGCCTTCCCCAACTCGATTGACGCTCCCGGCTCGTGCCAATGCTCAACGCCTTCAACCCAGCACCTGGCGGTATCGATGAGCGCAACCTCTTCGATCGTATCGGCCTCCTTCTCGCGCCCTTTCGGCAACCCCAACCGCGTCAAGTTGGTCCAGCCGAGTCGCCGGGTCGCGTCGAGCCGGCGCCCCTGCGTCAGCTCAATCGTTCTCGACGATCTAACGCCCTTGACAATCGTTGTGGCTGCGGCGTAGAAGTAGCGGTAACCCCCCGAAATGCTTCGTTATGTTTCGCCGTCGGGGGTGCATGGGGTGGCACAGATTAGGCTTCTCGATAGTCCTTTCATCGTATCGTCAAGATTGGGCTGTCCCCTTTCCCGGCCGGAGTTCCAAGCGAGGAATCCCCAGATCGCCGCCTCTGGTGGGACCGGTCCACCGGGAGGGGGACTCGTGCATCATGGCTGAGTTCGCAACGCGCATCGTCCCCTACAAGCCGGCGGGGCCCTCCAAACTGGGGCTCGCTCTGTCGGGGGGCGGCTTCCGAACGGCCTTCTTCCACATTGGGGTGCTGCTGCGCTTGGCGGAGTTGGGCGCACTGAAGCACGTGGAGGTTTTAGCCACGGTCTCCGGCGGATCCACGGTGGGGGCCGTCTTCTACATCAAGCTCCTCCACCGCTTGACGGAGTCCGGCGGATCACCACTCGAAGACGGCGACCTCGCGGCGCTCGTGACGGAGATGGCCGAGGCCTTCCCGGGATGCGTGAAGCGCAACGTCCGGGTGAGGACGTTCTCCAACTACTTCCGGAATCTGCAAATGTGCCAGGCAGACTACTCGCGGAGCGACCGGTTCGCCGAGCTGTACGACGCCCTCTTCCTCGAAGAAGCGAACGGTTTAAGTCCAGGGCTCAGAATGCGCGATCTGGAAGGGGTGGCCCGCATCCCGTACGGTGCCCCGTCGCGAGGCGAGAGGCCATCGCTGTTCCTGAACGCGACCTCGCTGACGACGGGACGGGCCTGGCGGTTCTCGCCGCTCACGATGGGAGAGTCCGCTCTCGCCGGGCAGGCACGCGACATCGACAAGGTCACGCAGTTCGCCTCGCCACCTCGATACGACGACCTCCGGAAGCGCCCCGGAGACGTCCCGGTTTCGGTGGCCGTCGCCGCGTCCTCCGCCTTCCCGGGCGGGCTGCAACCGATGGCCATCTCCGACATGTACGAGGGCATCCGCATCCAGCTCACGGACGGGGGCGTCCACGACAACCAGGGCATCCAGACGCTCATCGACATGGGGTGCACCCACTTCATCGTCAGCGACACCGGCGGCCAGATGGCCCCCGAAGAGCAGGCCCGGACGTCATTCGTTTCAGTGCTCCTGCGCACCCAGAAGATCCTGTACGGCAGGGTCCGCCAGGAGGAGCTGTTCCGAGCCTCGGAGCGCCGCCGCGAGGAGCATGCGCCGACGCCCCTTGCCCTCATCCACCTCCGCAAGGGTGAGGCCGTGAAGCGAGTTCCCTATCTCACCACCCCCACGGGGACGGGCGACTCGCAACCCTTGGAGCAGAGCTCCGAAGTTCCGGGGATCGACCCAAGGGCCGTCGAGCTCCTGGCCGGCATTCGAACCGACCTCGACTCCTTCACGGAAGTCGAGTTCAAGTCGCTGATGACGACGGGGTACCTGGTTGCGGACTCGGCCGTGAGCGATCCCGACTGGGCCGGGGGGGAGTTCCTGTCCACCGACCCGCCCCCCCTCGGCGGAGAAGCGCTGGGCCGCCATGAGGTGCGGGGCTACCTGGCGCATCCGACCAAGGAGTACCTGCGACAGCTGAAGATCGGCCAGAGCAGGTTCCTGAAGGTGTTCCGCCTGTACACATCGCTTGCCATCCTTTTTCTCGCCGCCGTGGTCTTGGCCGCCGGTGCGGCCGGATGGGCACTGGCCAGGTCCTGGAACTCTGGTATCTCCCTCGGGTGGCTGATCGTGGGCGTGGTGGTCGCGGCCATGGGCCTGTTGATCCCCACGACTACCTGGGGAGCAAAGGCCCTTGATACCCAGGCCGCGACGATCCTGCGCTGGATCAGGAACGCCCTCCTCACCGCCTGGATCGCAGCTGTATGGTCCAGCCTGTACCTGGCGCTCCTTGAGCCCGTCTTCCAGCGAGGTGGACGCCTGGCCCGGCTGCGCAAGCGGGGCGTTCCTGCGACCCCTGAAGCGGGTAGCCCAAGGTGGACGGCCGAATGAGCCAGACTCTCGACGCTGAACCAGCCACCGCCTCTACACCCACAGCGGAACCGGACTCGGAATCAGTCGACGACGTCCTCGAGGGCTTCGTCCCCATCGAGAATTGGAGGCTGCGGGGGCTCGTACGGAAACTGTGGTGGATCCAGCTCGCGCTGATCCCGGTCGACTGGGCGCTGTTCGACCGACTGGGAGCTCCCGGTCTGAAGCTGGTGCTGATCCTCACTCCCCACGTGTTCGTCAGCATCGCGTCCTTGCTGGCCTACCGATGTCTGGAACGGATCAGGGACGACGTCCTCCGCGCGCTGTGGCAGCGAGGCGTCATCGCGCGGAGGGAGCGCCGCGCGGACTCCATGCGGCCCGGTTCGAAGGACGACGACATCAAGGGAACTGGGTCGGCTCCCCGCATGCGAAGTGAGGCGCTGCCGCTGATCCGCCATTCAATCGACATCCAGTACACCGCATTCATCAGAAGGCTCCAATATCGGCTAAACCGGTGGTGGCCGGGCCTCGGTCTGGGGCTGCTCCTCGGCCTCCTCTTCTACGCGTTCTTCCCCTCGGTGGGGTTCCGCTGGGGGTTCCCGCTGGCCCATCCCTTGCATGTGGCTGATCTTCATCCGGTGGCCCGCGGACTACTGACCGTCGACCTGGCCATCCAATTCCTGCTGGTGGTGGCTATCGGATTCGTGGCCGTCCGTCTGATCGTCCTAGCCCGCGCGGTGCGCGACCTGGCGGCCGACTTCGACCTGTGCCTCCTGCGTCAGCATCCCGACAAGTGCGGCGGCCTTGCTCCCCTCGGGGGACTGTGCCTCTCGATCGCCGTGATCTGGGGCGTGGTGGCCGTCTACCCGTCGGCATGGCTGTTGATGCTTCGGGCGGGGTCTTTCCGGGAAACGAACTTCTTCGCGCTCGCCCATCTCACCCCCAAGTCCAACGGCCTCCTGTCCCGCGTCGCGGCGCTCCAAGATGCGGTGGCGAACCTGTCCCAGAACACCCCGAAGGCCGTCCTGTCATCGAAGACCGCCATGCTCCAGGCCACCCTCGATCTGGAATCAAGGGTCACCCACCACGCCCTGAGCTGGTTGACCGCCTACGTGGTCATTGTATTCGCGCTGACGTTCGCCTTCGCCGTGCTCACCTTCTTCGTTCCCCTGTACTTCGTTCACCGGGCGATGGTCCGACAACACCCCGATCTGTACGCGGAGGCCGCCGTGATCGGAAAGCGCATCAACGTCTTCGCGGAGGCAATCGGTAGAGCCGCCGCCCGGCTGGAGCTCGCTCCCGCCACGAGTCCCCCGTCAGAGGGGTCCTCGGTCGGACCGGAAGAGAATGCCGACGAGACCGCGAGCCGGGATGTGGCTCATCCAGTGAAACACGAGGAACAGGAGGAGTTCGACTCTCTCGTCAAGAGACTCGATTCTCTCCGGGACGCCCACAGCAGGAGCAGCTTCATCCCTCGCTGGCCGTTTGACGTCAAGGTCTTCGCCAAGTTCGTCGGCGCCACCGTGATCCCGCTTACGGGCATCACGGTGTGGCTCCCGGCCATCATCGGCAAGCTCGTATCGCATTGAGGAGACTCTGGCCAGTTGAGACTATCAGATAAGTGCGTGAGCAAAGGCTGATTCATCCCTCAAGACTGGGCGGATTCTCATTCACGTGGCGGTGGGGGCCCTCAGCTCCGAATTCCGTCGGCCGCCGTCCTTGGCTCGTGCCCTCTTGGCGGCAGTGGGTCCTTGGTGATCGGGCGTATTCAACCCAGCCCAATGGTCGAGTTGTCTTGGGCGGATCGATAGCCATTTGCCTTCCAATGTGACCCGAGAGTAAGATTCACATCCCTAGGCGGAGGACGCACTTGAGGAACAAGATAAGGGGCCCGGAAGCTGCGCCCAAACCGACCAAGCGCCATTCCCGCTCACCTCGTCGAAAGGTCCGACGACGACCACCCGGCGGCACCGGGCGCTGGTGCCTCTTCGCTCTCACCCGGTCACCCACCGCGGTGGCTTTTCGAGCCACAACTCCCCTGCACGACCTTCGAGTGTTCAACCTGTAGAAGGGAGAGCCTGTGGCCGGAGGCGACGTCCCACCTGGACCCATGTCTTCACCTCCCGGCCAAAGGAACGGCGAGGCTGGTTTGGACTTGATCATGGCGACGGCCGGTCTGCAATTGGAAGCCGAGTGGGACAGGAAGAAATCACTAGAACAGCGCGGCATCACCGTAGTCACCACCTCGGGGAGTCTGGTCACGTTGGTGTTCGCGGCTGTGACTATCGTCAGCAAGGGCACCCATTTCGCGAATCTCTTTGAACACGAGCATCATCTCATCGCGACCGGACTGTGGCTGTTTGTGGCAGCGGCTGTGCTGGGCCTATTCAGCAACGTGCCTCTCCCAGGGTACAGGGCGATTCGCAGTCACCTCCTTAACGAGCTCTTTGAAGAGGCCCAGTCTGGCCAGTTGATCCAAGGCGCCCTGTTGAAGAACGAGCTGGATGTTCTGAGGGCTGCCCGCAAGATGAACCGACTGAAATCCTATGGCCTCGCTGCCGCACTAGGATGCGAAATTGGTGCTGCCATCTTTCTGGTGGTAAGCGTTGCCTACATCGTAGGCCATAGCTAGCCTTGGCCCGTCCCTGGTCCTTGTCAGAGATAGGCCGCGCGGGTTGTGAGGCAGCCGATACCATGAGCCAATCACATGCGGCCCCCTACTCAATCTATAGCGCTGGAGGCGCAGAAAGGGCCGATTCGCTTATTGGGTAAAGAAACCTCGATCGCAGGCTCTCGGCTTGGGAGAGACACTGAACGGTATCCCTGTAGGGCGCGAATACCCGGGATCATCACGTCGCGTCCACGTGGTACTCGCGGATCAGGCCACCGAGGACGGCCATCCCACGGACAAGACTCGGCGACGCCGGCTGCAGCGGGATAGGGCACGGGACCGGCACCCTCAGCTGCAGGCCGCGGTGGGGGCGCTGCCGGTTGTAGTGCGCGACGTACCGGCGCAGCACTCGCTCGAGGTGAGACCTCGACAGGAGCAGCGTCCGGTCCAGGCATTCGCCACGGATGGTTCTCACCCATCGTTCGGCCACCGCGTTCGCCCGTGGCGCCCGGATCGGCGTCCGGGTCACGTGGACCGCTTCGGTCCGGAGCACCTCGTCGAAGGACCCGCGGTACTTGGCGTCCCGGTCCCTGATGAGGAACCGCACGTTCTCGAGCCGACCATTGAGGGCGAGGTTCCGAGCCTGCTGCGTCACCCAGGCGGAATTCGGGGTGGGCGGTCACGCCGGCGAGGTGAACGCGCCGTGACCGATGAAGAACAGGACGTACAAGGTCCGGAGCCAGACCGTCTCCACCGTGAGGAAGTCGCAGGCCCAGATACCCTCCGCCTGGGAGCGGAGGAACTCGGCCCAGGTGGGCCCGTCCCGCCGAGGGGCCGGGCCGATCCCGGCCCGGCGAAGGATGGTCCTGATCGTAGTGGCCCCGAGCCGGATCCCGAGCTTGCGCAGCTCGCCTTGGATGCGCAGGCTGCCCCATCGGGGGTTCTCACGGCCCATTCGTATCACCAGGTCCCGGAGCTCCGGGTCCACTGGAGGCCGGCCGATGGCAAGACGATGTCGGTACGTCCACTTTCGACGGACGAGCTCGCGGTGCCACCGGAGCAGGGTCTGGGGGGTGACCAGGAACAACGACCATCGTTCCCTGGGCAACATCCGGCTTGCTGCGGCGAGGAAGATCCTGTCCATCGGGTGCAGCCGCGGCCGCTTGACGCCGCGCCGGAGCACGGCGAGCTGATGCCGAAGCACGACGTTCTCGATCTCGAGCGACCGCCGAGCAGACGTGCCGACAAACACTCGGAGTGCCCGGCGAAGAGCCGCGTACAGGAGGAAGAAGAGCACCGGCGGATGGTACGGATCAGGTGGTCAGAGGGCGAATCGGAGTTTCCGCGCCCCACACGCCATCGCCCAGCCGGATCCAGCGAAAAGACGTCGTCGGAGGCTTGATCCACGAGTACTGCGCGGGCGCAGCGTGATGATCCGAGTTTCCGCGCCCTACAGTTCCGGCGGCCTGATGGATCGGAGTATTGGCACCCTTCAGACAAACTGGAGGGCCTGACGAATGCTCGGCTTCGGGAGCTGGGTGGCCGGCTGGAGTTCTGTCCGGGCGTTCCGGACTTCCTCCCCCTAGCCCGCTCCAAGAACCGAGATGTGATGAAGATCGAGGTCGCGGTGCTCAGGCACCGTCCTGCCAGGTCGTGGGCATCCAAAGCAGCGGCGGGATCGCACCCGTCGAACCTCGCTTTGGTGGGCCCGTCGTTGTATCGGCCAGGACAAGGCCTATTGGTCGAGCAACATCATGTCGGTCCCGACCCCCGATGAGCAGTTGACTTTCCTCAACATGAAAAGCTCATAATCTAGACGGGATGGGGTGGACCACACTGTGCGTTGTCGTTCATGGGTCCGATGCCGTATTCGACTTGCTGGGTGATGCTTCCTGCGCTGAGTATATCGTCGTGGATGTCGAGAACACCCTGACGGGTTACCGGCCAACTGCCTCCCAAGTACGGGCTGCGGTGCAGCGGTTGACGGGGGCGCTCGGAGAGCCAGGCCCAAGACTGATTCTGACGTCCAACAGCCGCCGGATGCCGGCAACTTCGTTGGGTTTGTCTCCCCTTGTCGGCTGGATCCCTCGAGCCCGCAAGCCATGGGGCAAGGAACTTCGCGGCCTCTACAAGCGACTCCAAGGCACGCGAACGGTCGTGGCTGGCGACCAGCCCCTTACCGACGGGATGGTTGCATGGCTCCTGAGGGCCCCCTTCGTGTACCAGGACCTCGCCGCAAGCGATGAGCAGCTGTGGCCGCGCCTCATTCGAAGCATCGGGGATCACGTCATCATCAAGTTCATGGTGCGCCAAGTAGATGCGGACAGGCTGATCGAAGCTCTGTGCGCCAGCCATGTCTGACATGACCCGCGAGGCTGACGCGGGCGATCAGCTACTGATTGCAGACTTCGAGGCGACCCGCGAGGACGATCGCGGCGGTGATGCCGTTGCGACGGCCCTGATCAGCATCGGCATCGCCCTGCTTGGCGGCCTGGGAGTCGTCGTCTTCAAGTCGTGCCCGATGCTTCATCGCACCCACGGCTGCTTGAATATCCCTCGCCAGATCCTCGCCCTCCTCCCCTTGGGTCCATTGGCGGTGCTCGCGTTCTTTGCTCAGGTGGGGACGGTCGCTACCATGCGGAGCTTCTACCTGCGTGAGCTCGAACGCGAACTGGCCAGCCGTCTCGGTGTCTCGGCAGGCCAACTGCGCCGCATCCCATCGCTGCGCCACCTGACGATGCCACTCGTCAGCCAACGACGCGGCATCGGTCCCTTCCGCGTCCTGTCGGCGCTTTGGCCGGCAGTCCTGCTGATTGCGTTCGGCGGTCTGAGCGCCCTCTCGGTGAGCTTGGCCGCGCCTCTTCCTCTAAAGCTGGGGGCAGGCCTCCTGTATCTCGTGGGGGCGGCGCTGTTTGGTTGGGTGACCCGCGCCGTGTTCGCCCGAGGTCGAGAGCTCTATGACAAGCTCGCAGAGGGGCTACCTGGCGAGTTCGACCGGCCTCTGGGCCGAGCGACTGCCCGCGATCAGGAACGCGTGAGGTAGGCCGCTGGCTGGTCGGCAAGCTGTAGGCGGCCGGGCTCAGTCCCGCCGGTTTCCCGGCAGGTGCATCGTTCCGGCGCGTCGTGGCCCCGCTTCGCCAGCGGCCCCCTGTCAAAC
>JALYLZ010000079.1 GCA_030774015.1 Actinomycetota bacterium
GCCGTGGGCTGACGGCGATGGCCCTCGACCTCGAGCGTCCCGGAGGCCGCCCCACGGAGCGGGCTCGCGTGCTCCGGGTCCGGGACGGGCGCCGGCAGGAGCTTCCCGACGACCTCGCCGCCGAGGAGCCGCTGGAGATCCGGCTGGGGGGCCAGGCGGTGGCGGTCACCATGCGGACTCCCGGCCACGACACGGAGCTCGCGGCCGGGTTCCTGGTGACGGAGGGGATCGTTCACGCCGCCGACGTGGCCGGGGTCCGGGAATGCAGGTCCGAGGAAGGCGACGGCGGGGTGGCCGACGTGGTGCTCCGGGCCGGCGCGGTCCCGTCCGGCGGGTGGCAGCGGAACTTCTACGCCACGTCGTCGTGCGGCGTGTGCGGGAAAGCCAGCATCGAGGCGGTGCGCGTGGCGGCGGGCTCCGTCGGCGACGGGCCGATGGTCGCGTCGGGGGTGCTCGATTCGCTGCCCGACCGGCTTCGCGAGGCCCAGCGGGTGTTCGATCGAACCGGCGGCCTCCACGCGGCCGGGCTGTTCAGAGCCGACGGCGAGCTGGCCCTGCTGCGCGAGGACGTGGGCCGGCACAACGCCGTCGACAAGGTGGCAGGCCGGTCCGCCCTCGACGGGTCTCTGCCGCTCCGGGACCACATCCTGCTGGTCTCCGGACGGGCCTCCTTCGAGATCATGCAGAAGGCGCTGATGGCGGGCATCCCGGTCGTGGCTGCGGTATCGGCCCCGTCGAGCCTGGCCGTCCGGATGGCCCGCGAATCGAACATGACCCTGGTGGGGTTCCTCCGGCAGGGCAGCTTCAACGTCTACGCCGGCGCCGGGCGCCTCGAGGGCACGGGTTCCGTCTGACGGTGGACCGGGCGATGTCCGGCCTCCTGCTGGCCGGGGGCGGCAGCTCGCGGATGGGGGCTGACAAGGCCTCGCTGGAGTTCGAGGGCCGGCCCCTCGCCCTTCGGGTGCTGGACGTGTTGCGCGAGGTGGCCGACGACGTCCTGGTCGCGTCGGGGGACGGGGCTCGCATGGAGTGGCTGGACACCGAGCAGGTCCCGGACGCGGTGCCGCACGCCGGACCGCTCTCGGGGCTGGTGGCCGGGCTGGAACGAGCTCGGGGCCCGCTGGTGGCGGTGCTGGCCGTCGACATGCCGTACGCGAGCGTGCCGGTCCTGCGGCTGCTGGCGGGGCTGTGGGATGGCCACGACGCGGTGGTGCCGGTGACGGACTCGGGGCTGGAGCCCCTGCACGCCGTCTACGCCACGGCCGCCGCTCCCCGGCTCCGGGCCGAGCTGGAGCGCGGCGAACGGTCGCTCCGCCGGACGCTGGCGGGCCTCGCCGTCCGGCGAGTGGAGCGGGAGGAGTGGCGGGCGGCCGACCCCGCCGGCCGGTTCGCGCTGAACCTCAACCGCCCCGGGGACCTGCCGTAGAGTCCTATCGAGCGGAACCCGGCGGCGCCTCCGCCTCCGCCGCGGGTACCAGGGCCAGGGCGGCCTCCACAGCCTGCCGGAACGCGTCCTCGCGGCTCTCGCCCTGCGCCATTCGGCGGCCCATCGCCGCACCGACCACGAACGCCGAGAGCGGGGCCAGCTTGCGCTCCACCCCGTGGGCCACGTCCCTGGCCAGGTTCAGCACGGCCCCGGTCTCCTCGCGGGTGGGCGGGGGCTCTCCCAGCGCCTCGGCCAACTTCTCGAGCCAATCGTTCATCGGTTCGCACCTTCCGGGGTATGCACGAGGGGACAGTATCGGGTCTCGGGGAAGGGAAGCGCGCATGGACGGCAGCGCACCGTGGGTGGGCCTGCGCGACGGCTCGGAGCGGGAAACGCCCGTACGGGGTACCTTTTGAACGATCAGAGCAAGCGGGTTGGCGTTGCCGGGCAACCGGTTCCGCCACCCATAGGCACCCCCGTGGAGAGGCGCGTTCGGCGGACGTGAGCCAGCCCATCACCGCCCCACTCCAGGCTCCACTGCGCCGGGAGCAGCGGCTACCGCTTCTGGTGGTGGGGATCGTCCTGTTCCTCGGCTCCGAGCTGATGTTCTTCGCGGCCCTGTTCGGGACGTACTTCACGCTCCGGTCGCAGGACCCCGGGTTCGTCCCGCCGGACATCAAGGTCGACGCCACCCGGCTGCTGTTCACCTCCATCCTGGTGGCGTCGAGCGGAACCATGCAGATGGCCGTGCACCGCATCCGCCAGGGAAACAGCGCGTCGATGAGGCGGTGGATCTGGCTGACCCTCGTGATGGGCCTGGTGTTCCTGAGCGGCCAGGCGCACGAGTGGGCCAGCCTCCCATTCAAGATTTCCACCGACGCGTACGGCTCCGCGTTCTACGCCATGACCGGGTTCCACGGGCTCCACGTCTTCGCGGGACTGATGGTGATGCTGGTCGTGCTGGGGCGGGCGGCGGCGGGCGCCTACTCCGAGCAGGAACACGCGGGGGTGGAGGTGGCGGCCTACTACTGGCACTTCGTGGACATCGTGTGGATCGCTCTGTTCTCCACGCTCTTCATCATCCGATGACGACGAGTGCGTGGCCGTGAGCGGGGGCGCGGGCGGGGGGCGCGCGGCTCGAGCGCGGCGCCTGCTGGCCGTGGTGGGGCTGGCCGGGCTGCCCCTGGGGATGTTCCTGGTGGCGAACCCGGCCCGCGGCGGCCCGGTGGCGCAGGTCAGCCCCAGGCTGGTCCACGTGGGGCAGGGCCTGTACGAGGAACGCTGCGCGACGTGCCACGGGACCAGGGGCAACGGGACGACCCAGGGGCCGCCCATCGTGGGCCTGGGGCCGGCCACCTACGACTTCATGATGTCCACGGGCCGCATGCCGCTGGGCCAGAGCATCTCGTGCCCCGGCTGCTCCACCGACCAGTTCCTCCAGCGGATCCAATCGCATCGCCGGCCGCCGGTGCTCTCCCCGCGGGAGATCGAGGCGATCACGGCCTACCTCGTGTCGCTGGCGCCGGGTGGTGTGCCCATCCCCTCGGTCGACATCGCGGAAGGCAACCTCTCCGACGGGCAGGCCACCTACCAGGCCAACTGCGCGCCGTGCCACGGGACCACGGGAAACGGCGGGGCCGTGGGGCCGCAGGTGGCGCCCGACGTGCACCAGGCCACCGTGACCCAGGTCGCCGAGGCGGTCCGGATCGGGCCGGGGACGATGCCCGTGTTCGACCAATCCACCATCGACCAGCGGACGCTGAACTCCCTGACCCGCTACGTGGTGTATCTCCGGCATCCCCAGGACGAGGGTGGGGCCAGCCTCAACCACGTGGGACCGCTCATCGAAGGACTGGTGGGGATCGTCGTGGGCCTCGGCCTCACCGTCATCGTGACCCGCTACATCGGGACCAGGTCGTGAGGCGCTCGTGAAGCTCGTTCGGATGGTGCGAGCCCTGTGGCGGTGGTCGAAGCCGTCGGACACGAGGCCGCTGACCGGGCCGAGAATGCCCATCCGGGTCGAGGAGCTGCCGGAGGAGCTTCCCAAGGAGCGGAGCACGACCGTCCGCATCGCCCTGCTGCTGCTCCTGTCGACGGCCGCGGGCCTCGGCCTGCTGGTGGTGTACGCCCTGGGCGGACAGGTCCAGCTCGAGGGCACCCTGCTGGGCATCGCGCTCGGTGGCATCGGGTTCAGCCTGATCCTGTGGGGCAAGTACCTGTTCCCGCACAGCGTGGTCACCGAGCCACGGGGACCCCACGCCTCCGAGGCCCAGGTGGAACGGGAAGCCGAGGACCTCCTCGTGGCGAGCCAGCGGTCGATCTCGCGCCGCATGTTCCTCACCAGGCTCCTCCTCGGCGCCGCCGGAGCGTTCGGCGTGGCCATGCTGTTCCCGGTCGCTTCGCTCGGTCCGAGCCCGTTCCCGGAGCTGCGACGGACCTCCTGGAGCAAGAACGCACGGGTGGTCGACGAGAAGGGCGCGCCCATCCGGGTGGACACGCTTCCGGTGGACGGCGTGATCACGGTCTTCCCGGAGGGCCACACCGACAACCAGGACTCGCAGGCCATCATCGTCCGGGTCGAGCAGGACCAGCTCCGCCTCCCCTCCGGGCACGAGGAATGGGCGCCGCAGGGGAACGTGTGCTACTCGAAGATCTGCACGCACGCCGGGTGCCCGGTTGGGCTGTACCTCGCGCAGTTCCACGAGCTCCAGTGCCCCTGCCACCAGTCGGCGTTCGACGTGCTGAACGGCGCGCAGGTGGTGTTCGGGCCGGCGCCCCGGCCGCTCCCGCAGCTGCAGATCTTCGAGGACGGGTCGGGGTTCCTGCGGGCGGCCGGCGACTTCGAGGAACCGGTGGGCCCGGGGTTCTGGCAGCGAGGCGGCGGACCGTGATGGCGGCGGGGAAGGACCCGTCGGCGCGGAGCGGGGCCCGATGATCCGGCGGGTGTTCCGGTGGTTCGACGAGCGCCTCGGCGCGGCCAGCTTCGCCCGCAAGGCCCTCAACAAGGTCTTCCCGGACCACTGGTCGTTCATGCTGGGCGAGATCGCCCTGTACTGCTTCATGATCCTGGTGGCCACCGGGATCTTCCTGGCGTTCTTCTTCATCCCGGACACCAAGCAAGTCGTCTATCACGGCTCCTACCGGCCCCTGGACGGCCAGCAGATGTCACGGGCCTACGCGTCGGTGATCCGCCTGTCGTTCGACGTCCGCACCGGCCTGGTGTTCCGCCAGATCCACCACTGGGCGGCCCTGGTGATGGTGGCCGCGGTGGCCGCGCACATGGGCCGCGTGTTCTTCACCGGCGCGTTCCGCAAGCCCCGCGACATCAACTGGATCCTCGGGGTGACGCTGCTGCTCCTGACCATCGGGATCGGGTTCGCCGGCTACTCGCTGCCCGACGACCTGCTGTCCGGGACGGGCCTGCGCATCGCCTACTCGATCCTGCTGTCGGTCCCGTTGATCGGGCCGTGGGCTGCCTCGTTCGCGTTCGGCGGCCAATACCCGCCGCCGGACATCCTGAACCGCCTGTTCTTCCTGCACGTGTTCATCCTGCCGGTGCTGATCGCCGGCGTGCTGACCGTGCACCTGGCCATCGTGTGGCGGCAGAAGCACACGCACTTCCCGGGCGGGGTGCGGACCGACGCGAACATCCAGGGCGAGCGGCTGTGGCCGCGCTACACGTTCAAGTCGGTGGGGCTGTTCCTGGTGCTGGCGGGGGTCCTGGCCATGCTGGGCGGCCTGGCCCAGATCAACCCGGTGTGGCTGTACGGGCCCTACAACGCAAGCACCGTGAGCGCGGGGTCCCAGCCCGACTGGTACGTGGGCTGGCTGGAGGGCGCCTTACGCCTGTTCCCGAACTGGGAGATCCGGGCCTTCCATCATGAGATCCCCAACCCGTTTTTCCCTGGGGCGCTCATGCCCGCCATCGTGTTCGGGGTGATGTACCTGTGGCCGGCCATCGAGCGGCGGATCACCGGCGACCGGGCCGAGCACAACCTGCTGAACTTCCCTCGCGATATCCCGTGGCGAACGGCGTTCGGGGTCGCGGTGATCACCTTCTTCTCCATCATGACCGTGGCCGGCGGCAACGACGTCATCGCCGCGTTCTTCGGGGTGTCCGTGGAGCAGATGACCCGGATCCTGCGGATCGTGATCATCGTGCTGCCGCTGGTCGCGTACGCCGTGACGTACTACCTGGCCAGCGAGCTGAAGAAAAGCGGCCTGCATCCGGTCAAGGAAGCGAAGATCGACACCGTCGTCCGCACCCCCGAGGGCGGCTTCCAGATCGCCGAGGAGCACGTCGGCGGGGGCTTCCCCTCCCCGGCCGAGAAGGAAGCGGCCGAGATGGCCGCATCGGGCGAGCCCACGGGAAGCTGAGGGCCCCGCGATCCCTTCCGATCAGGCGCCCCAGCGCTGGGTGACGAGCCGGGGAACGATCAGCGCCATCGCGGCAGTGGACCGGCGGGTGGCCGACGCGCTCTTCGGGACACCGGCGGCGATCGCGCTGGGGGGATGGCCGGGCAGCACCCATGGCATGGCCTGGGCAAGCCACGCCAAGTTCGCGGCCGACGTGGAGGCCGGCGTCATTCCGGACACGGTGCGAGCGGTGATGTACGACCCCGAAGCCTGGGACGCCACGCCGCTTCCCGAGCGGCAGGACCCCGTGAAGTACATCGAGGCATTCGGCCGCCTCGCGCACGAACATGGCTACTTCGCGATCGTCACGCCACACCCACGCCTGGTCGAGGTCCCGGACGCCCGGTGCCGCAAGCACTTCTGGGAAACCATGGAAGCCGCCTACCTCCGCTGCCGGATCGCGGCGGAGGCGGCCGCACACGCGGACGCCTACGAGACCCAGGGACAGTACCTCCAGCGCGAGCCGGGCCGGTACCAGGAGTTCGTCTCACTGACCGCTACCCAGGCCCGCCAGGCCAACCCCGGCGTCGTCATGCTCTCGGGTCTCTCCACCCACCCGGGCTACCCGGCCACGCCGGACATGCTGCACGCCGCCTGGCAGAGCGTGCGGGAGGTCGTGGACGGCCACTACTTGTCCCTCGCCCGCCGGCGTCTCCCCGACGTCGCCGCCGCGTTCCTGCGGAAGGTCGCGGGCTCGGGCCTCAGCGAGGATCCGGCGCAGGATGGCGACCGGCCCTAAGCAGAACGGGCCCCGGCGGCATCCAGGAGTGTCATGCAGGTGGAGGGTGAATTGGAGATGCTCCCCGCACGGGTGCACACGTCGGGGGACTTCGCCACCTTCTTCGACGCCGAGCAGGCCCGCCTCCTCAAGGCCCTGTACTTCGTGACGGGAAACCGCGAGGAGGCCGCCGACTCGCTCGGGGCGTCGAACCTGACCCTCTCCCCCGACGGTCGCACTATCGTCTTCAGCTCGGATCACGATGGATCGGCGGAGATCGGCACGGTCGGAGTCGACGGCACGGGCTTGCGGTGGCTCACGACGCAGACCTTCAACTGCATCGCCCCCGCGTGGTCGCCAGATGGGTCCCGCATCGCCTTCGTGGCCGGGTTCGGCACCCCGCAGGGCCAGGAGGTCCACGTGGTCAACCCCGACGGCTCGAACCTCCGAAAGCTCACGTCCGATGCCGGCAGCGATCAATGGCCGAGCTGGTCGCCCGACGGCAAGACCATCGCCTACTCCAACAGCGGCCGCACACCACTGGACGACTCAGGGTTCTCCCATACCCAGGAGCTGTGGACCGTTCCGGCCGACGGGGGCACGCCCACGCGGCTCACGCACAACGACATGTGGGACGACATGCCCGTGTACTCGCCCAGCGGCCGCCTGATCGTGTTCGACCGGCAGGGATCCATCTGGACCATGGCCGCGGATGGAAGCAACCCTCATCCACTCCGAGGCCTGCCGGGCGACAGCGGCTTCAACCCGCGGTGGTCCCCGGACGGGTCGAAGATCGCGTTCCTCAGCTACGACGGTGACCGCTCGGCAAGCGACGCTCCGCTCCTCAGCGTCCACGTCCTGGACCTGTCAACCGGCACGTCCACCGTGGTTCCAGGGAAGGTGGAAACAGACGCCAACGCGCCGTCGTGGCTCCCATCGAGCGACGCCCTCCTGGTGAACCGCTACTCCGGATGAGCGGCCTGCACGGCTGAGCTCGCGCCCACAACGCACATGCGATCGATGGGGACGGCATTGAGCCGTCCCCATCACGCTCCGTGGCGTGAGACCACGTGGTCCTAACCGGAGTGTTTTCGAACCGACAATTCGGACCAACCGTCCGAGACCTGGCCAGACGGCTGAGGTCGGGCGGCTGAGCTTGCTCGTGGATCCCGCCCGGGCAGCTCCCGACCCTGTGCCCGCCGCTATGACGCCGTCGATTGACTCGGGCATACTGGCCGGTAGGGTCGGCTTCCCAGGAACTCCCGCCACTCGGATCGGGTGAAGTTCCGACCTGCGACCGAGCATGCATCATCCTCGAGCGCGGCCGAAGAGATCCTCCAGGAGAACATCGCACCGCTCGTATCCACCATCTCCACCGTGGAGCCCTCGTTCCAGAAGATCGCTCCCGCGGCGGTGCCTCCGCCGGTGAGGGGTTGTCCGATCTGCGTCCGCGATGCCATATCGATGAGGCGGGCCGATCCATCGCTTCCCGCCGCGACCAGGGTGCGGCCGTCGGGGCTGAACGCCACGGTCTCGAGCGGCCCCGAATCGGCAGGGATGGGAGGTCCAGCCGCGGAGCCGCCGGCGGCATCGTAGAGACGGACGGCGCCGTCCCCTCCGCCCGCCGCGAGCAGCTTCCCGTCGGGCGAGAACGCCAGCGGCTTGGCGTCGAGCTTCAGCGTGTAGAGAGCCTTCATCTCCGGGAGGCGCCACGTGGTCACGGCGCCGCTGTAGGCCGCCGCCAGGAGCCCATCGGGGCTGAACGCGACGCCGATGCCGCCGTTGAACGCCCCGGGATGCGGGGTCGCCGATACTGTGCGGGTCAGACCGTGGGACCCGACGTCCCACAGGTAGATGACCGCGTGGTCGTCGATGCCGGCCAGGGTGCGGCCGTCCGGCGAGAACGCCAGCGCCTCGACGTCGTTGCCGTACTTCTGACCTTGGGAAACGACGAACTTCGGCGGCCCCGTGAGATCCGCGACGAGGCGAGCGGTCGAGGTGTCCCACAGCGTGATTCGGGGTCCGATCGAGTTCCCCTTCGCATCGAGCAGGTGGGTGGCAACGGCGAGCGTGCCGCCGTCGGGAGACAGTGCAACGGCCACGGCGCCGATCGGGATGGTCCGCACCGGCGTGAGCCCGCGCCCGCCGAGCAGCAGGACGTTCGCCTTCGGTGTGGGGGAGTTCTGGGGCGAGGCCGCCAGGGTCCCGTCGGCGGACGCCGTGACCAGCGTCTGCGAGTAGAACTGCGACCCCCCGCCGATCTGGGTGCGGTGGCCGAGGCTCCTCGTACCCGACAGGTCCCACTCGATGACCGAGCCGTCGGCGCTCGCGGTGAAGATCGTCCGGCCGTCGGAGGTGAGCGACGGCCCGTTCACACTGCCGCTGTGCCCGTCCAGCGTCTGCTGCAGCGCGCCGCTTTCGACGTCCCAGACCAGGACCTGCTGATCGGCCCCCGCCGAGACCAGGGTTCGATCGTCGGGAGCGAACGCGACGCCGTTCACGCCGGCGTTGTGCCGTCCGCTGAACACGTGGCCACGGGCGGTCGGGTCCCGAAGGTCATAGACGGTGATCGAGCCATCGCCCCCACCCACCGCGAGGAGATGGTCGTCGTGGCTGATCGCGAGCGCCGGGGTCTCCTGCTCCGTGGAGTGGCGCACCAGGACCCGGGCCGGTCGCCGGTACCGCCCCGTGCGCCAGATCGTGATGAACTCCGTAAGCGACGGAGCGAGGGAGACGGTGGCGAGGTACTGCCCGTCGGGGCTGAACGTCGCCTCCGTCTCGGCTGCGGGACCGCGCGGCGAGGGCGGCAGCGCGCTGACGTGGCTCGTCCGCGTATCTACGGCGTACATGTTCGATGGCGCGTTCGGGGTCACGGCGGGATTGAGCCGGAACACGAACGTCCGGAGGTCGGGCGACCACGCGCCGCCGGCGAAGAGGTTGTTCGGCCCGAGCCGGCTCGGCAGGTGAACCTGGGAGATCGCCCCGCCCGTAGGGGCGTCGAGGATCGTCGCCTGGACCTCGTTCGGCGCCACCACACCGATCTCGGTTCCGTCGGCGGAGAGCGCGACCTGAGCGGTGGTCCCCCGACGGAGGATCCGGCCCGTCCCGGCCTGGACCAGCGCCCACTGCTCACCGTTCGTTGGCCCGACGAGGAACTCCCCGCCGTCCGGAGCGGCGAAGATTCCGAGATAGCGGCCCCCGAGCGGTCGGAAGACGCGCACCGCGTCGGGACTCCGTTCGAGCGCCGACAGCAGGTACCCACGCGTCTGGACCGAGTCGTGGATGGTAACGCCCTCCCGGGCCAGCAGCAGGGAGAGCTGGAGGTCCTTCTGGTCGAGCGCCTGTGCCCCCAGACGCTGGGAGAGCGCGTCGATGGCGGCTCGCCTCGCGCGGATACTCTGGGCCAGAGCCGCCTCCGCCGAACGGCGAGCGTGCCCGCGCTGGACGATCGCCAGTGAGCCCGCGACCAGCGCGAGCACCAGGAACGCGGCCACGCCGACGAGCAGTCCACGCAGGCGCCGGTTCGTCCGGCGTTGTCGCTGGGCCTCGCGCTGCGAGGCGTCCCTGCTCGCGGCCACGAACTCGCGCTCGAGGTCGTTGAGCTCCCGGCCGTGCAGCGTCGCCCAGTCGAGCGTCGCCGACAGGCGCGCACCCCGGTAGAGCTCGCCGGCCTCACGGCCCGACCGCTCCCATTGCCTGGAGGCCTCGGTGAGGTGCAGCCGAAGCTGGCGTCCCTGCGCGTCCTCCTCGAGCCACTCCCGCAGGCGTGGCCATTCGCCGAGCAGGGCCTCGTGCGCGACCTCCACGGTCTCCTCGCTCGTCGTGAGGAGCCGGTCCTGCGTGAACCGCGCCAGCACGGCGGCTCGGGTGGGATCGCGGTCGGGCTCGAACTCCGCCACCGGCACCCGGCGGCGGGCGAGCGCGTCGCCCTCGCCCTGCACGAGGCGCAGGAGGATCGCTCGGGCGGCCTCCCGCTGCGGTCCCTCCAGGCGCCCGAACGATTCCTCGGCCAGGCGGGCGACGGCCCCCCGGACGCCACCGGTTCGCTCGTAGGCCTCCATGCGAAGCCATCCATCTGACCGCGCCTGCCACAACTCGACGAGGGCCGTCGACAGCAGCGGGAGCGCGCCGGGCTCATCGGCGACGTCGCCGAGGAGGGCCTCGGTGAGCTCGGACTCCACGCGGAGCCCCACCCGGCGGGCGGGGAGCTCGATCGCCCGGCGGAGCTCGTCGGCGGCCATCGTGCCCACCAGCACGAGGTTCGCGGCCAGGAGCTCGGCGAACTCGCGGTACGGCGCGCAGTGCCCCACGAAGTCGGCTCGGATCGTGCAGACGACCACGGCGCGCTCCGGGTCGGACGCCAGCTCCACGATCCGGTCCAGGAAGGCACGGCGCTCGTCCTCGTTCCCTGTCGAGGTGAACAGCTCCTCGAACTGGTCGATGGCGAGCACGAGCCGCTCGCCGGTGGCCTCGCCGACGGCCGCGTCGAGCTCGTGCAGCGGGTGCTCGCCGGGCCGCATCCTGGCCTGCCGCCAGCGCTCGCTCCCCGGAAGCAGGCCCGCGGCGAGCGAGGGCAGCAGGCCCGCCATCACGACCGAGGACTTGCCGCTTCCCGACGGCCCGACCAGGCCGAGGAGGCCGGACCCCACGGTCCGGGCCGCGAGCTCGCCCACCAGTCGCTCGCGCCCGTAGAAGTACGCCGCGTCGGCCTCATCGAACGCCGCGAGGCCCTTGTAGGGGCACTCCTCGGTCGGCGCTGCACGGGCGTCGGTGCGGGAGATTCGCTCGAGCTTCAGCCCGATGACGGTGTTGGCGAACTCGAGATCCGCTGCCTGCCGGGTTCGCCCCCGGGCCAGCCACTCCGCGGCGGCGGCGAGACGCCGGCTGGCCTCGTCGCGGGCCCACTCGCTCGCGATCTCGTGCACCCTGGCGGGGAGGCCCGCCGAGGAGCGCAGCATCGACTCGAGCGGTGCGTCGACGGCGGCGTCCCCCGCGTAGAAGCGGACCACCTCGCGCACCTCGTCGAGACCCAGGGGACCGAGCCTCCGGTGGCCGTCGCCCCGGCGGTCCACCCGCCCGGCCAGCTCTGCCAGCTCCGGCCGGTCCTTCCAGGAGCGGACGAGCCCGAGGACGAGCACCGGACGCTCGGTGAGCTGGCCGAGCGCGGCCCCAAGGCCGTCGACGACCTCGTCGAACAGGTCCAGGTCGTCAAGGACGAACAGCGTGGGGCGCTCGGTCGCGCGCGCGTCGCCGAGCGCGGTCAGCGCGTCGGCCGCGCCAGTTCCGCCGGCTCCGCTGTAGCGGACGATCCCGCCCTCGTCCCGGACCCAGGCGGCGAGCCCGGCGGCGAGACTCGTCTTGCCGATCCCGGACGGCCCCGACACGAGAAGGACCCGGCCGCGGCCCCGGCGAGCCTGGCGCCACGTTCCCCGCAGCCACCTGAGCTCGTGCTCACGCCCGAGGATCGGAGTGTCGTCGTCGAGCTGGGGAGGGAGCGCTCCGGGTTGCGCAGGGCGCAGAATCGGGGGGGCGGCGGTCTCCGGACGCAGGGCCTCGAGCAGCTCGACCGGGCCCTCGAACCCCTTCAGCTCCGCCGATCCCCGCGGTTCGAGACGGATCGCCGGACCCGTGCCGCCGGCATCGTCGGCCTCTTCGGCCTGGGTGGCCTCGACGGCGTCGGCGGCGTGGCGGCTGAGGAGCACCTGGCCCGCCGCCGCCTTCGCGCACAGCCGAGCCGCCATGTTGAGGGCCCGGCCGCGGTAGCCGTCCTCGACGGGGATGGCCTCGCCGGCGTCGATGCCCACGCCAACTGGCAGCGGGAGCTCGGGGTCCTCGACCGTCGCCTCCCGGCACGCCGACTGGAACTCGAGGGCGGCCAGGACGGCCTGCACGGTCGAGTCGAACACGGCGAGCGCCTCGTCGCCGCGAAGCTCGATCACCCTCCCCGCGCGCGCCTCGACGGAGTCCCGGGCCAGGTCGGCGAAGCGCGTGGCCAGGCGCGCAGCGGTCTCGTCGCCGCGTTCGCGTGTGAAGGTGGAGTAACCGCGGATGTCCGCGATCAGGAAGGTACGAACCGATGCGCCGCCGGCATCCGTGGCGGCCTACACTCCATCCATACTGGTGCTCCCCGCCGTCTGGTGATCGAGTCCCGGCGCGAGTATCCGGTGGGGCTTCTCCTTCAGCAAGCGCCCGCAGCGAAAGACGCCCCCGCAATGCTGGTGTGGCCTTCGCCAATGTCTACGGGAGCGAGGAAGCACTGGGAGGGCGGAAGGCCGATCGTCGTCATCGCGTAACGGGACAAACTGCTCATGCTTCGTGGACCTCACCGGAGTCGAACCGGGGGCAGGGGCGACCGGCTTCAGTCGCCGGCGCAGAAGTTAGGGCCGGTCTCCTCGACGCTCACGAGGTGGTCGCCCGGGTCGATGCCGGCCTCGTCGGGGCCGGCGCCGCCGAAAGCCGTGTCGTTCCCAGACACCCCGTCCACGGTGTACAGGCAGTCCTTCCCCAGGCCGCCCTTCAGGGTGTCGGGGCCCTTGAACCCGCGGATCTCGTCGTCGCCGGTCTGGCCGAACAGGTGGTCGGCACCGGAGTCGCCGTCCAGGATGTCGTCGCCCTTGCCGCCGTACACGGTATCCGGGCCCGGGCCGGCGATCACGGTATCCTCCCCGGCCCCGCCGTAGATCACGTCCGCCCCGCCGTTCCCCTTGATGAAGTCCTGGCCTCCCTTGCCGCAGATGACGTCGGCATGCGGCGTCCCGATCAGCCGGTCGTCGCCCGCGGTCCCGGTCATGGTGCACTTCCGGGCCGCGCCCGCGGCGGAGCCTCCCACCACTCCGAACGCCGCCACCATCAGTACGGCCACGATCGACCCGCCCGCGAGCAATCTGCGTCCCCTCATCCCACGCCTCCCTAGTCCCGGCTCTCCAGCATGAACCCGACCGCCGCCCACACGAACAGCACCGCGCCGAACCCGACCAGCCAGGCCCCGAAGATGAAGCCCTGCAACGCCAGCGCCGTCCCGATCCCCATGACCAGCGGCCAGATGCTTCCTCCCGAGAACCGGCCGACCTCCTCGCCGGCGTGGGCGGCGTGCTCGGCGTCGGGGTCCTCCTCGGGGCGGCGGGTGCCGTGTGCCCGGTACAGGAGGTACCCGCCGATGAACGCGGACGCCAGCCCCATGAACAGCAGCAGCGCGAAGCCCGCATCCTCGTAGGCCAGGAACCAGTACACGACGGCCACCAGGATGGCGAACACACCCGCGCCCAGCAGGAATCGCCGCTCGGTCTTCACTCCCGCTTCGACTCCTCGACCGCCGGCTCTCCGCGGTGGCGCCAGTCGAACACCGGCCGCTCCGAGCGGATCGGCGGCAGCCAGTGGAAGTTGTGCTCCGGCGGCGGCGAGGAGGTGATCCACTCCAGCGTGTACCCGCCCCACGGGTCGTCCCCCGCGGGCACCTTCGCCCGGAACGCCTGCACCACGCTGTACAGGAACAGGATCACGCCCACCGCCATCGCGTACGAACCAATGGTCGCGACCAGGTTCGGCGTGTTCCACCCCAGGCCCGGGAGGTAGTCGGCCACCCGGCGCTGCATCCCCCGCAGACCCAGGACGAACATGGGCCAGAAGGTCAGGTTGAACCCGATGAACTCCAGCCAGAACACCATCTTGCCGAGACGCTCGCTCAGCCGGACTCCCGTGACCTTCGGGAACCAGTAGTAGATGCCCGCGAAGATGGCGAACAACGAGCCGCCGCCCAGCACGTAGTGCATGTGCGCCACGATGAAGTACGTGTCCTGGGCCTGGTAATCGAAGGGCGGCGACGCGATCATCACCCCGGTGATGCCTCCGATCAGGAAGTTCGCCAGGAACCCCATGCACCACAGCATCGGCGTGGAGAACCGGATGGAACCTCGCCACATCGTGCCGATCCAATTGAAGAACTTGATGCCGGTGGGCACTGCGATGAGGAACGACATGAACGAGAAGAACGGATTCAGGACGGCGCCGGTGGTGAACATGTGGTGCGCCCACACCGTCATGGACAGCCCGGCAATGGACATCGAGGCCAGCACGAAGCCCGTGTAGCCGAACACCGGCTTGCGCGAGAACACGGGGATGATGTCGGTCACGATCCCGAAGAACGGCAGGACCATGATGTAGACCTCCGGGTGGCCGAAGAACCAGAACAGGTGCTGGTACAGGACGGCCGAGCCACCGTGCGAGGGGTCGAAGAAATGCCCGCCGAAGTGCCGGTCGATGAACACCAGCGCCAGGGCTCCCGCCAGCGGCGGGAAGGCCACCAGGATCATCAGCGACGTGATGAGCATGTTCCAGCAGAACAGGGACAGCCGCCACATGGTCATGCCGGGCGCGCGCAGCATGAACACCGTGGCCATCAGGTTGACCCCGGTCATGATGGAGGACGTGCTGGCTAGCAGGATCCCCATGATCCACATGTCCGCGCCGACGCCGGGGCTCCCCAGCTTGTCCGACAGCGGCACGTAGAACGTCCATCCCGTTTGGGCCGCGCCACCGGGAGCGAGGAACGACGCGTAGATGGTGATGCCGCCCGCCAGGAACAGCCAGTACGACAGCATGTTCAGCCGGGGGAAGGCCATATCCGGGGCGCCGATCTGGAGCGGCACGAAGTAGTTGGCCAGCCCCAGTCCCATGGGCGCGACGAACAGGAAGATCATCGTGGTGCCGTGGATGGTGAACAGCTGGTTGTAGAGGCTCTTGCTCAGGAACTGGAGCCCCGGGTGGGCCAGCTCGGTGCGCATCACCAGCGCGATGATCCCGCCCAGCAGGAAGAAGACCAGCGTGGTGACGATGTAGAGCAGCCCGATCTTCTTGTGGTTGGTGGTGGTGATCCAGTCGAGGAGCCCGCCTCCGCCGCGTTTCTCCGCCGCGGTCGGCTGCTCGGCGATGGTGACGCTCACGAGCCGCTCCCCCCGGTCTGGGTCCAGGCCCGGAACGCCGACGGCGAGACCGCCTTCACGTAGAACACCATGTCGGCGTGGTCCAGCCCGCAGAACTCCGCGCACTCCCCGTAGTAGGTGCCGGCCTTGTCCACCTCGAAGTCGAAGCGGTTCAGCTTCCCGGGGATGGCGTCGCGCTTGAACAGGAAGTCGGGGACGAAGAACGCGTGGATGACGTCCTCGGCCCGGAGGTTGATCTGCACGGTCTGGCCCACCGGCACCACCATGGTCGGGAACCTCTGGGGCGTGCCCACCACCTGGATCCCGTACTGGGGATACGCGAACCGCCACTGCCACTGGAACGCGGTGACGTCGATGGTCACGGCGGGGTCGGCGGACACCCGGTCGATCGGCATCTCGGTCCGGTACGTGGCCACGAAGATCCCGATCACGATGAGGATGGGGATGACGGTGTAGGTGACCTCCAGCGGCAGGTGGTAGCGGGTCTGCGGCGGGAGCGCCTCGCTCTTGCGGCGGTACCGGATGATGCACCACGCGATCAGCGCGTAGACGAGCCCACCCACCCCGATGGCGATGTAGAACATCAGGTGGTACAGGTTCGCGATGCTCTTGCCCTGGACGGTGGCGCCAGCGGGCGCTCCGAACCGGCAGGCCGTGAACAGGAGCAGCGCCGCAGCGGGAAGGACCAGCCGGCGGAGGCCGACGACGTGCCGGACGCGACGGTGCCTCAACGTCACCTCGGGATGCGATGGGTCGGCCTGGAGCGCACGGGTAGTCTTTCCCCGGGGGTCGGGTTCGGCAAATCGAGCCAGATCGACTGCGGTAGCCTTGAGCCCCAGTGTTCTCCCGGACCGTGGACGCATCGACCCTCGCCGGACCCATGGAGCCGGCGCGGACGAGCGCACCGGCGATCGCGCTGGCCGGTGTCACCCGAATGTTCGGCGTCATTCCCGCCATCATCCGGGTGGACCTCTCGGTGGATCCGGGCGAGATCGTCCTGATCCGAGGCCCGAACGGAGCCGGCAAGAGCACGCTCCT
This sequence comes from Actinomycetota bacterium, assembly GCA_030774015.1. NCBI lineage: Bacteria > Bacillati > Actinomycetota > Actinomycetota bacterium. Next base: position 16,538 of record JALYLZ010000079.1, read on the forward strand.
GCGCATCGTCGCGACCGCGCTGTCCCCCACCTACGGAGGCGGGCAGGTGCACGGGTTCGACCTGCTGCGAGGGAGGGAGGAGATCCGCCGGCGGACCGAGCTCCTGGGGCATCGGACCCGCCTGTACGAGGACCTCACCGCCGCGGAGAACCTCCGGTTCGCCTGCGCCATGCACGACGTCCCGCCCGCCGGCATCCCCGATACGTTGGAGCGGGTGGGCCTGGCCGACGTGTCGGGCGAGCGGGTCCGCGGGTTCTCCCAGGGGATGCGCCAGCGGCTGGCCGTGGCCCGGGCCCTGCTCCGGCGGCCCCCGCTGCTGCTGCTGGACGAGCCGTACGCGGGGCTCGACGCCGAGGCCAAGGACATCGTGGACGCGGCCGTCCTGGACGCCCGCACCGCCGGACGCACCGTGGTCGTGGCCACGCACGACCTCACCCGAGGCGCCCTGGCCACCCGGACGATGTTCATGGACGGAGGGCGGGTCGTGCCCGACCCGTTGCGGGAAGGGCGCCCGTGACGCTGCTCCGGCAGACCCTCGCCGTCGCGGGAAAGGACCTCCGGGTGGAGGTCCGGGGGCGCTATGCGCTGGGGGCCGTCCTGCCGTTCGCCGCGACGCTCCTGATCGCGTTCGGGCTCTCGCTCGGGCCCGGCCGCACCCTGCTGCGGGAGACCGCTCCCGGGCTGCTGTGGCTGGCCGTCCTGTTCGCCGCGGTGCTGGCCTCCCGGCGGGCCTACGAGGCCGAGGCCGAGGACGGCGCCATGGAAGGGCTGCTGCTGGCCCCGGTGGACAAGGCGGCCGTGTTCCTGGGGAAGGCCGCGGGGGTGGCCGCGCAGCTGGTGGTGCTGGAAGCCGTGGTCCTGCTCATGGTGTCTGCCCTGTTCGACCTGCCGGTCACCGGCAGCCCCGGGACGCTCGCGGCGGCGCTCCTGCTGGGGACGGTGGGGCTGGCCGCCGTGGGGGCGCTGTTTGGGGCGCTGGACGTCTCGGCCCGGGCCCGGGAGGCCGTGTTCCCGCTCCTCGTGCTGCCGCTGGCCACGCCCATCCTGGTGGCCGGGGTGAAGGCGACGGCGCTCGCGGTCGACGGGAAGGGCGCCTCGTCGTGGCTGGGGCTGCTGGTGGCGTTCGACCTGGTGATCGTGGCCGCGGGGACGCTCGTGTACGGGTACCTGCTGGAGGACTGATGCGGCCGGCCGAGCGCGCCATGGGGAAGCTCACCGCCCGGCGGGGCGAGCGGGTCCTTGCGTTGCTGACCGTCGCCGGCCTGACCGCCTCCGCGATCATGTCGCTGGCCGTGGCCCCGCCCGACGCCGAGCAGGGGGACGTGCAGCGCCTGATGTACATCCACGTCCCGGCGGCGTGGCTGGCCTACCTGGCCTTCGGGGTCGTCTTCGTGGCGAGCATCGCCTACCTCAAGACGGGGAAGTCGAGATGGGACCGGCTGGGGGCGGCTTCCGCCGAGATCGGCGTGCTGTTCACCGGGCTCACCATCGTGCTGGGGTCGTTGTGGGGCAAGCCCGTGTGGGGAACGTGGTGGACGTGGGACCCCCGGCTGACCACCACCGCGATCATGTTCCTGATCTACCTCGGGTACCTGGCCGTTCGGAAGCTCTCGGACAACCCCCGGCGCCGGGGCCGGTGGGCGGCGGTGGTGGGCATCGTGGGGTTCGCCGACATCCCGGTCGTTCAGCTCTCCGTGGAGTGGTGGCGGTCGCTGCATCAGGGACCGACCATCCGGCTGCTGGGCGAATCGACCATCGCGCCGATCATGCTGGCGGCCCTGCTGGTGGGCGTGGCGGCGTTCACGGTCCTGTACCTGTACCTGCTGACGGTGCGCCTGCGGGTGGGCCGGCTGGAGGAGCGAGCCGTCGCGGAGGCGCTGTCCCCACGGTTGGGGCAGCCGGTCGAGGCGCTGCTGGACGACGGCGACGGCAGCGGCAGCGGCAGCCGCTCGCACTCGCTACCAGGGCCCGGTGTGGCGGAACGACAGACCGAGGTGACGCCGCGTGCATAACTTGGGCTACGTGGTGGCCGGCTACACCGTGACGGGCCTGGCCCTGGCGGCGTACGTGGGCTCGCTGCTGTCCCGGGTCCGGCGGGCCAGGCT
>JALYLZ010000080.1 GCA_030774015.1 Actinomycetota bacterium
TCCGAGCGCGGCCTTGAACAGGTCCAGGTTGTTCACGACGGTCCTCCCCATCTGTCGGTGGCAGGGGAAGGACCGTCATTGTGCCGGAACGGGCTACGGGCTACCCACTCGATTCAGCGAGGAGCCAGCTCTTCGGACCTCCACGTGCGTGGACGGCCCCGACCGTGGACACCCGAAGCTCCAGGTCGTCGTCGGTGTTCGACTGCAACGACACCGGCGAGGTCTCGGTCATCCCGTAGCAGATGGTCACCTCTTGCATCTGCATGCGGTCGATCACCTTGCGCATGACCTCGATGGGGTCGTGGACCTACGCCATGGACGATTACGGCATCCAGCCGGTGCAAGCTACCCCGAGTCCGGGGCCGATGCTCACGAGCGAGGAAAGCACCACCGTCGATCACGTCGACTTCGCTCAGTTCTCGCCAGACCAGGCAGGAAGCCTGGTGTTCCAGACCACCAGCTGGACGGGGGGCAACTTCAACGAAACTGACTTGGTCATCGTGGAGTTTGACGGCGGCGTGGCCACGGTCGGGTACATCTGGAGCGGTGAGAGCCTGCGACGCTTTGAGATCGTCGGCCCGCTCGGGGGGCAACGGGTCGTGGCTTCAGCTTCCTACTGGGCACCGCTTGACGCACACTGCTGCCCGTCGAGGCACTACCGGTTCACGGTCGCTTGGAAGGATGGTGCCCTCCAGACCGTGACCGATAACCGTCCCTGGCTGGGTATCTCCGGGAGAGAAGCCTTACCGGATGCCGCCCATCCCGACGGCCGCGCGGTGCGGGTCACTACTGTTTGGCCAGGGTCGCCCGCCTCGTCGGCCCTCCGGAACGGAGACCTCCTTCTGGGAGTCCAGGGAGCAAGCCCGTCGCCGACGAACATCTCATACAGCCCGGCCGTCATCGACGAGATCGCGTTGATGAAGGCTGGGCAGTCCGTGACCCTTCTCGTGTTGCGTGGGAGCGCGCAGGTCGAGGTCCCAGTAGAGCTGGGGTCTCTAGCCGACCCGTCGGCAGGGGAAGCGGCGCCTTCAGGCTGGCCCGACTTGACGTTCTAACGCTCGTTGCCGTCTGTCATATCCGTCACAAGCAGTGACTGGAACGCCAGTGAGGGACCCGACGAGCCGGTCTTCGTCGGGCGGGTCATTCGGAGGCTGCAAGATCCAGCCGCTAACGGTCAAGGCGCTGATGAGTCGATAGAGGGTCAGGCCAGCAGATGAAATGGGAGGGGGCCAATGAGAGTAATCACCGGACGGTTGCGGCCATGGAGCGCCGTCGACGACGAAACGTGGCGGAGCCTGCTCTTGGGGAATGGGATGAGTATCGCCATCTGGCCGAACTTCGCCTACAACTCGCTGCTCGACAAGGCGGGGCTGTCACCGGATGACCGCCGACTCTTCCGAGCTCTTGGGACGTCCAACTTCGAGAGTGTCCTAAGTGGCCTCCGGTTCGCCCAGCTTGTCTGCCGCCAGGAGGGTCACGGTCCGTCAGACGCTCGGCGCCGTTGAGGGTGCGCTGGACGAGGTCGGTCTCTTCCGCGGGCAGGGGCGTCCTCCACGATGCGGACCTGCTCGATCCCGCCGATGACGGTGAGCTGGTGATGGGCGAAGGCCGTGGGGACCGAGTAGTCGTTGCGGTCGAAGCGCACCAGGGACAGCGAGTTGGCCCTGCCGGCCACCACCCGGCGGGCCTCGAAGGAGGCGGTGGGGATGGGGAGCATGGCCGCCCGGTCGACCTCCAGCAGCTCCGCCTTGGTGATCGGTTTGCCCCGGACCCGCCGGTCGAGATCTGCCCTGCACGACGCCTCCAGGCGAGCGTTCAGCTCGGCGAAGGAGGAGCAGGACGGGACGGGCACCATGAAGTTGCGCCGCCCGTACCCGACGAGGGACTCCACGTGGCCCTTCTCGTCCAGGTGAACGCCCTGCGCAACGCCCTCCGGGACTTCTACCCGGCGGCGATCGAGGCCTTCGGCGCCGACCTGGACTCCTCCGACGCCCTGGCCGTCCTCGAGGTCGCCCCCACGCCGGAGGAGGGCCGCAGGCTCACGCCGGCGAGGATCGGCCGGGCGCTTCGCGCCGGCGGGAGGCAGCGCTACCTCGACCGGCGAGCGGGTGAGATCCGGACGGCCCTGCAGGCCCCCCAGCTCGGGGCGCCTCAGGTGGTGGCCCGGGCCTACGGGGAGGCTGTGCGGTCCATGGTCCGGGTCATCGCCGGGCTTCACCACGAGACCCTGCGGCTCGAGGCTGAGCTCAGGGCCCGTTTTGAGGAACACCCGGACGCCGAGATCCTGCGCAGTCTTCCCGGACTCGGCCTGGTCCTCGGCGCCCGGGTGCTGGCGGAGTTCGGGGACGACCCGACTCGCTACCGAGATGCTAGGGCCCGCCGGTGCTACGCGGGGAGCGCGCCCGTCACGAGAGCCTCCGGATCGAGGCTCGTGGTCATCGCCAGGGTGGCCCGCAACAGGCGGCTGGCCGACGCCTCGCATCCGATCACGTGTTCGAGCCAGCTCGTGATCAAGGTCGAGCCCTCGAGCCATGTTCCTTCGGGCAGGCCTCACGGCTTCAGGGGTGTCGGCATCAGATGGACTACCTGTTCGCGTCTATCGCCCTCGCGAGGCCACTGACGAGCTGCGAGGCCCTCTCGCCGCGGGAGTGGCAGGAATACAGCGACCACAGCCCCGTCATCGCGACCTTCGAGTAGTGCGACCGGTTCGGCGTGGCGTCGGCCGCCGAGACGACGAGCGACATGCCCCCGGACGAGAAGCCGCGGCCGGAGGGGGGGTGTACGGTGGCGGCGGCGGTGACTTCCACGTTCGAACAGACCTACCGGAGGAGCATCGAGGACCCTCGAGCGTTCTGGGCCGAGGCCGCCCGGCTGATCGACTGGCACCGGGAGCCGGACGTGGTCCTGGACGAGTCGAACGCCCCCTTCTACCGGTGGTTCGTGGGCGGCGAGCTCAACACGTGCCACAACGCCCTGGACCGGCACGTCGACGGCGGGCGAGCCGATCAGCTCGCGCTCGTGTACGACAGCCCGGTCGCCGGGCGCATCCGCCGGTACACCTACCGGGAGCTACGGGACCAGGTCGCGCGCTTCGCCGGCGTCCTCCGGGGCCTGCGCGTCGGCCCGGGCGACACCGTCGTCATCTACATGCCCATGGTCCCGGAGGCTGCGATCGCCATGCTGGCCTGTGCGCGGCTGGGTGCCATCCACTCCGTGGTGTTCGGCGGGTTCGCGGCCCACGAGCTGGCCCTGCGCATCGACGACGCGAAGCCGAAGGTCGTGGTCTCCGCCTCCTGCGGCATCGAGGTCGCCAGGGTCATCGACTACAAGCCGCTCCTGGACCGCGCCATCGAGGTGGCCGCTCACAAGCCCGAGCACTGCGTGGTCCTCCAACGGGAGCAGGCCGAGGCGAAGCTGCTGGAAGGCCGGGACCTCGACTGGTCGGAGCTGATGGAGCACGCCGAGCCCGCCGGGTGCGTCCCGGTGGCGGCGACCGACCCCCTGTACATCCTGTACACGTCCGGCACGACGGCCCTGCCCAAGGGAGTCGTGCGCGACAACGGCGGCCACGCCGTGGCGCTGCGCTGGAGCATGCCGAACATCTACGACGCCCATCCCGGCGACGTGTACTGGGCGGCCTCCGACATCGGGTGGGTGGTCGGACATTCCTACATCGTCTACGCGCCCCTGCTCACCGGATGCACCACCGTCCTGTACGAGGGGAAACCGGTCGGCACGCCGGACCCCGGCGCGTTCTGGCGGGTCATCTCGGAGCACCGCGTGAAGGTCCTGTTCACCGCGCCCACCGCGTTCCGGACCATCAAGAAGGAGGACCCGAACGGCGAGCACGTCCGGAGGTACGACCTGTCGGGCTTCCGGTATCTGTTCCTGGCCGGAGAGCGCCTGGACCCGGACACGTACCACTGGGCCTCCGACCTGCTCGGCGTCCCGGTGGTGGACCACTGGTGGCAGACGGAGACGGGGTGGCCCATCGCCGCGAACTGCATGGGCATCGATCCGCTGCCCATCAAGGCGGGCTCGCCCACCAAGCCGGTGCCCGGGTACGACGTCCGCATCGTGGACGGCGAGGGGAACCCCGTGGGCCCGAACGTGGAGGGGGCGGTCGCCATCGGCCTGCCGCTCCCGCCGGGAACGCTTCCCACGCTGTGGGGCGACGACGCGAGATACGTGCAATCCTACCTGTCGAGGTTCCCGGGGCATTACGCGACCGGCGACGGCGGGTACGTGGACGAGGACGGCTACCTGTTCGTGATGGGCCGGATCGACGACGTCATCAACGTCGCCGGGCACCGGCTGTCCACGGGCGCCATGGAGGCGGTCCTGGCCCAGCACCGGGACGTGGCCGAGTGCGCCGTGATCGGGGTGCACGACGACCTCAAGGGCCAGGTTCCCCTGGGGTTCGTGGTGCTGAAGGCGGGTGTTCACCGCGACCCCGAGGTGATCGAGCGGGAGCTGGTCGCGATGGTCCGGGACCAGATCGGGCCCGTGGCCTCGCTCCGGGAGGTCCTCGCGGTGGACCGCCTGCCCAAGACCCGGTCCGGGAAGATCCTGCGCGGCACCATGCGGAAGGTCGCCGACGCACAGGAGTATCAGGTCCCGTCTACGATCGACGACCCCGCGATCCTGGACGAGATCCGGTCGGCGCTCGACCTGCGCCAGGGGCAGCCGACCGGATCCGCCTAGACCTCGGGTTCCTCAGGTTTCCTGTGCGCCTCGCAAACCTCAGACGGCGGGGCCGCTCATGAGCTGGAGGGTCGCCGTGTGGGTTCCGGTGCGGTCGACCCAGGTCAGCTTGACCTGCTCCCCGGGCCCATGCGTGTGGATGATCGGACCGAGGCTGCCGCCCTCGGAACGCGAACTGCCCGATCTCGAAACGGATATTTCGGACATGAGTCAGGTACCTGGCCGATGAGCAGCGGTTTCGTAAACCGCAGGTCGTCGGTTCGAGTCCGACCTCCGGCTCCACGCAACGTCAAGGCTGCACGGGGAATGGCTATTCGTCTTCGCAACGCGCCGACGATCGCGATGAGCAGCACGCTTCGCAATCCTGTAGCGAGCGCCGCCCGTATCTCCACCAAGGAAACCTTTCGTTGAGGGGGAAGCTCATGCGGGCTCGACACGTTCTCGCGGCCTCTGCCACTCTCATCCTTCTTGTCGGTCTGGTACCAGCCGGTGCAGAGACGGAGCAAGGACTAGACGACCCGATTCCCGGTGCGTTGCCGACGACATCGTTCTCCGTCACGTTGAACACGATTGCCAGCGGGTTCGACTCGCCGACCTCGGCGACGACCGCCCCCGGCGTCGCCAACCAGTTGTTCGTCACCGATCAGACGGGGAAGATCTGGGCGGTCGACACGTCCGGGGCGGGGGCTCCGAAGAGGTTGTTCGCCGACCTCAGCCCGATCCTCGTGAAGTTGGGGAACGTGGTGCCCGGGTCGGACTTCGACGAGCGAGGGTTGCTCGGCCTCGCCTTCGACCCGAACTACCAGGCGACCGGGAGTGTTTTCACCTACCAGACCCAGCCGTACCAACGACGCGCCGACTTCAGCACCGAGCCGGGCGTACGGGCTAACTGTCGTCAGTACGATCCGGTGTTCATCGCGCATCCGTGCCAGAACGTGCTGACCAAGTGGCACGTGAAGCACCCGGCCGGTCCCAACGCGACGATCGCCCCTGGCAGCGCACGTGAGCTGCTGCGCGTCGACAAGCCCGAGTTCAACCACAATGGTGGTTCGCTCCAGTTCGGGCCCGACGGGATGCTGTACCTGTCGGTCGGCGACGGCGGCTTCGGCGACGACCAGGGTCCCGGTCACGTGCCCGGCGGCAACGGGCAGAGCCTCGCTCGCCGGAACGTGCTTGGGAAGATCCTCCGGATCGATCCCAACGGCTCCAACTCCGCCAACGGCAAGTACGGCATCCCAGCCGACAACCCGTTCGTCGGTGCGCGCGGTGCCGATGAGATTTGGGCTTATGGGCTTCGCAACCCATGGCGCACCTCGTTCGATACGGTCACCGGAGAGCTGTGGGTCGGGGACACCGGCCAAGGCGCCGTTGAAGAAGTTGACGTCATTCAGCGCGGCGGAAACTTCGGCTGGCGCCTCAAGGAGGGAACGTTCCTCTTTCACCCCGGATCACCTTCGTCGCCCGAAGACGGTTTCGTGACCGAGGGTGACGCTCCCGGGCTCGTGGAGCCCGTGGCGGAGTACGACCACACCGGGCCGAACGACACCACGAACGGCGAGGCGGGGATCGGCGGGTTCGTCTACCGCGGCACGGCGCTGCCGCAACTGGCCGGTCGGTACGTGTTTGGGGACTACTCGCACGAGTTCGACGAGGGCATCGCGTCGGGACGCTTGTTCACGCTGGACATGTCCGCCGACGTCTTGCATCGCGTGCAGATCCTGCTCGTCGACGGTGCGGATGACTTCGACTCATACCTGCTGGCGTTCGGACAGGACACCGGCGGCGAGATGTACGTGCTCACCAACTCGACCGGCACGCTCGCCGGCGGAACCGGCGTGATCGCGCGCATTGAGCCGGCATAGTCGACCAAGCTTCAGTCGATGGGCGGCCCGGAGGAGTCGTCGATCGCTCGCCAATCCTTCACCACGCCCTGGACAATCAAGATGAGGCTCTCGAGGCCGAGTGAATCGCCCCGGGTTTCCTGGCGGCTCCCGACCGTGAGAGGTTGGAGCCATGACGACAGGAACCAGGTATCCGCAAGAAGTGCGTGAGCGGGCCACCAGGATGGTGTTCGAGCATCAAGACGAGCACCACAGCCAGTGGGCCGCTATCTGCTCTATCGCCGCCAAGTTCGGAATGACGCCGGAGACCCTGCGCCGTTGGGTGCGCAGGGCCGAAACAGACCCCATCGGCGACGCGTGAGGTAGGCCGCTGGCTGGTCGGCAAGCTGTAGGCGGCCGGGCTCAGTCCCGCCGGTTTCCCGGCAGGTGCATCGTTCCGGCGCGTCGTGGCCCCGCTTCGCCAGCGGCCCCCTGTCAAAC
>JALYLZ010000081.1 GCA_030774015.1 Actinomycetota bacterium
GGTGAGACCCGGGGCACTTTGGGTGAAGTGGGTCCTGACCGGAGCTGGCTAGGCGACCGGGCGGACGTTTGCGGCCTGCTTGCCCTTCGGTCCCTCCACGATGTCGAACTCCACGGTCTGCCCTTCGGTGAGCGTGCGGTATCCGTCACCGGTGATGGCCGAGAAATGAACGAAGACGTCGTCCCCGTCGGGGCGTGCGATGAACCCGTACCCCTTCTCGTTGCTGAACCACTTCACGGTCCCCTGCGTGGCCAAGCTGTACCTCCTTGCACCTCCGGCGCGCACGCATGCGCCAGCCATCTGCCGTTCCCCGGCGGGGAAGCGCGCGGAGCGTAGCATCGGCCCCCGACGCGTTTCAATGCTCGCCCTGTCGCCGTTCGGGGGTGGCGGCGGCTACCACTCCGGCTCGAGGGGCCGGCCGTAGTCGTCCTGGAGGCGGAAGACGTCGTCCTCCGTGGTGTACCCGTGGGCGATCTCCAGCACCCGGCCCCGCTTCGGCCCGGTGTTCGTGATGCGGTGGGGTTCCTCGGACGCCACCACGTACTCGTCCCCCACCTTCGCGTCCACCTGGCGGTTGCCGATCTGGATGCGCAGGCCGTCGTCCAGGACCACCCACATCTCGTCGCGGAGCTGGTGGTAGTGCTCGCTGGTCTCCTGGCCGGGCTCGATGGTGATCAGCCGGACCGACGACGGCTGGTTGAGGGCGAAGGTGGTGACCTTTCCCCAGGGCTTCTCGACGATCATGTCGCGCTCCCTACTCCGACCCCTTCGGGAGTGAGTCTAGGAGCCCGGCCATCTCCATGGCCGCCATGGCGGAGTCCCAGCCCTTGTTGCCGTGCTTGCCCCCGGCCCGGTCAGCGGCCTGCTGGAAGGTCTCGGTGGCGAGGACCCCGAACAGGACCGGGACCCCCGTGTCCAGGGCCACCCGCTGGATGCCGGCGGCGGCCTGGCCTGCCACGTATTCGAAGTGCGCGGTCTCCCCGCGGATCACGGCCCCCAAGCAGACCACGGCGTCGTACAGGCCGGACCGGGCCAGCCGCTGAGCCACCAGCGGAAGCTCGAACGCCCCGGGCACCCACGCCACGTCCACGTCGTCCTCGGCGATCCCGTGGCGATGCAGGCAATCGGTGGCGCCCGCCACCAGCGGGTTCACCACGACCTCGTTGAACCGGGACGCCACGATGGCGAAGCGGCGCCCCCGGGCCTCGAACGATCCCCGGAACGTGGTCATGGGGTCGGCTCCTCGGTCGCGGCCGCGGGCAGGTGGACCTCGTCCAGCTTGAACAGCAGGTGGCCCAGCTTCTCCCGCTTCGTCCGCAGGTACTCGATGTTCTGGTCGGTGGGGCTCGTCTCCAGTGGGACCCGCTCCACGATCGACAGGCCGTAGCCCTCCAGGCCGGCCCGCTTGGACGGGTTGTTGGTGAGCAGGCGCATCGACCGGACCCCCAGGTCGACCAGGATCTGCGCGCCGATGCCGTAGTCGCGCGAGTCGGCCGGGAACCCGAGTTCGACATTGGCCTCCACCGTGTCCCGCCCGGCCTCCTGGAGCTTGTACGCCCGCAGCTTGTGGGTCAGGCCGATGGCACGTCCCTCGTGGCCCCGGATGTACAGCACGACGCCCCGGCCCGCGGCGCCAATGCGGGCCAGGGCGGAGTCGAGCTGGGTGCCGCAGTCGCACCGGAGCGAGCCGAACACGTCGCCGGTCAGGCACTCGGAGTGGACCCGGACCAGGATGCGGTCGCCGTCGCCCACCTCGCCCATGACCATGGCCACGTGCACCCGCCCGTCGACCAGGCTCTCGTACGCCACCGAGCGGAACTCGCCGTGCGCGGTGGGGATGGTGGCCTCCGCCACCTTGCGCACGAGCTTCTCGCGCTTGCGGCGGTACTGGATGAGCTGGGCGATGGAGACCAGCTTGAGGCCGTGCTCCTGGGCCACCCGGACCAGCTCCGGGAGCCTGGCCATGGTGCCGTCGGGGTGCATGATCTCGCAGATCACCCCCACCGGATACAGGCCGGCCAGCTTGGCCAGGTCCACGGCGGCTTCGGTGTGGCCGGCGCGCTTCAGCACGCCCCCTTCCTGGGCCCGCAGCGGGAACACGTGACCGGGCATCTGGATGTCCTCGGGGCGCGTCTCCTGCTCGGTCACGGCCCGGACGGTCTCGGACCGGTCGTAGGCGCTGGTCCCGGTCGTGGTCCGGCCCCGGACGTCGATGGAGACGGCGAACGCGGTCTCGTGCGAGCCGTCCCGGCCCGCCACCATCAGCGGGATCCGGAGCTCGTCCAGGCGCCAGCCGGCGGACGGCATGCAGATGATGCCGCGGCCGTGGGTGGCCATGAAGTTGACGGCGTCGGGGGTCACCTTGTCCGCGGCCATGACGAAGTCGCCCTCGTTCTCGCGGTCGGCGTCGTCGACCACGATCACCATGCGGCCCTCCCGGATGTCCTCGATGGCCTCCTCGATCGGGTCGAACGAGGAAGGGTCGATCTCGTGCTCGGTCATGTCCTCACCATCCGTTCCACGTATTTCGCCACCACGTCCACCTCCAGGTTCACCGGGACGCCAGGGCGGGCCCTGCCCAGCGTCGTGGCCTCCAGCGTGTGCGGGATCAGGGCCACCGTGAACCGGCGTCCATCGAGCCCGGCGATGGTCAGGCTGACGCCGTCCACCGCCACCGATCCCTTCTCCACCAGGTACCGCACCAGGTCCTCGGGCACCTCGACGGCCAGGGTGGCCCCGCCGCGATCCGGGTCCAGCCCGGACACCGTGCCCACCCCGTCCACGTGGCCCTGGACCAGGTGGCCGCCCAGGCGGGTGGCCAGGGTCAGGGGGCGCTCCAGGTTGACCGGGTCGCCTGGACGCAGCCGGCCCAGGGCCGACCGGGCCAGGGTCTCCTCGGACAGGTCGAAGGCCAGGCCGCCCTCGTGGCGCTCCACCACGGTCAGACAGACGCCGTTCACCGCGAGCGACGCACCGATGCCGGAGTCCTCCGCCACCGTCCGGCACGCCACGGCCAGCCGGTTCGGGCCGACCTCGCGGACCGTTCCGAGCTCCTCAACGATCCCGGTGAACACGCGCCTCCACCTTGATGTCGGGGCCCACCAGGGCCACGTCCTCGATCTCCACGTCCAGGGCCCTCGCGATCGGGGCCAGGCCCTCTCCTCCCAGGATCCCCGGCGCGCCGGTTCCCCCGACCAGCTTGGGGGCCAGGAACAGGACCAGCCGGTCCACCAGCCCGTCGCGCACGGCGCTCCAGGCCAGGGTGGGGCCGCCCTCCATCAGGACGAGCTGGATGTCGCGCTTCCCCAGGTGGGCGAACAGGGCGTCCAGGGGGACGCCTGCGCCGGCCGGGTCGAACACGACGACCTCGGCGCCGGTGTCCGCCCACGCCCGGCGCCGAACTTCCGGCGCGGCCTCCGTGGTCGCGACCAGGGTCGGCGCCTCCTCGGAGAACAGCTTCGCCGTGGGCGGCACCCGCCCCCCGGCGTCCGCCAGCACGCGCAGCACCGGGCGGCCTCGATACTCGGGGTCCCGGACGGTCACGGAGGGATCGTCGGCCAGGGCGGTGCCGGCCCCCACCAGGATGGCGTCGGCGGCCCCCCGCATCCGGTGGACCTCGGCGCGAGCCCGCTCTCCGGTGATCCAGCGCGAGGAGCCGTCGCGGGCGGCCACCTTCCCGTCGAGCGTGGCGGCCATCTTCAGCACGACGAAGGGAAGGCCCGTGCGGACGTGCTTCGCGAACGCCTCGTTCAGGCGCTCGGCCTCGGTTTCCAGGACGCCGGCGTTCACCTCCACGCCGGCCGCGCGAAGCCGCTCGAACCCCCGCCCGTCGACGGCCGGGTTGGGATCCCGGCCCGCCGCCACCACCCGGGTGATCCCCGCATCCAGGATGGCGTTCGTGCAGGGAGGGGTGCGGCCGTGGTGGTCGCAGGGCTCCAGGGTCACGTACAGCGTGGCGCTCCGGGCCAGGTCCCCGGCGGCGCGGAGGGCGTGGATCTCGGCGTGCGGGTTCCCGGGGCCGTCGTGCCACCCCTCCCCCACCACGCGGCCGTCTCGAACGAGGACCGCGCCGACCATCGGGTTGGGGGAAACCAGGCCTCGCCCTTGCGCCGCGAGGGCCAGGGCCCGCCGCATCATCGCCTCGTCCGTCGTGTCCGTCTCGTCGTCCATGCATGCACCTCACCGGGGCATGCCAGGAAGAGGCGACGAAAGGCCCGGCCCCATGGCCGGACCGTCCGCCCGTCCTCTCCCATCCCGACTGTCACGGTCGGTCCCGGAGTTTCACCGGGTCCACCCTCGACTGGTTGCCGAGGGGTCGCGGACTCTCACCGCCGGTGGGGAATCGCACCCCGCCCCGAAGACGAGCTACCTACCGTGGAGTATAGAACGGCCCGCCGGGGAGCGCCGCCTCGTTGCTGCACGGCCCCGAGCTGGCACACTGTGACCCGATGCGACCGGAGACCAGGTATGCGAAGAGCGGGGACCTCCACATCGCCTACCAGGTGATCGGGGACGGTCCAATCGACCTGGTGTACGTGCCCGGTTTCGTCAGCCACTTGGAGGTGTACTGGGAGGAGCCCATCGTGGCCGCCTACTTCACGCGACTCGCGCGCTTCTCGCGGCTGATCGTTCTGGACAAACGGGGGTCGGGGATGTCCGACCGTGTACCCATCGATCAGCTTCCCACGCTCGAGGTGAGGATGGACGACGTGCGAGCGGTGATGGATGCCGTGGGAACCGAGCGCGCCGCCGTCATGGGGACCTCCGAGGGTGGGCCCATGGCGGCCCTGTTCGCCGCCACCTACCCCGACCGGGCGCTGGCCCTGGTGTTGTACGCGACCTACCCGCGGGCCATCAAGGACGACGAGTTCCCGGAGGGATGGCTGGCCCCCAAGGACGCTGCGGGCGACGCCGAATGGATCGAGAAGACGTGGACCGAGGGTGCGTTCGACTCCATCCCGGAAGGCTTCGCGGAGGGGCTCACGCCGGAGGAGCAGGAACGGGTGGCTAGGTGGTGGGGGCGGCTGTGCCGGTCATCGGTCAGTCCCGGCGCGGCGATCGCCCTGTCCAGGATGGGGAATGAGGTCGACATCAGGCACGTCCTTCCCTCCATCAGGGTGCCGACCCTGGCCATCGTCCGAGGCGGCGACGAGAACGCTCCCGCGACGAGGTACATGGCCGAGCACGTCCCAGGGGCTCGGTTCGTCGAGCTGCCCGGAAGCGCGCACACGCCGTTCTTCGGCCCGCAGGAGCCCCTCATCGCGGAGATCGAGGAGTTCCTTACGGGAGTCCGGCCAGCGCCCGAATACGACCGGGTCCTGGCCACCGTGCTGTTCACGGACATCGTGGGGTCCACAGAGCTGGCGGAACGGCTGGGGGATCGCCGGTGGGCCGAGCTGCTGGGGGCCCACCACGGCGCGGTCCGGGAGCAGCTGGAGCGCTTCCGGGGGCGCGAGGTCGACACCGCCGGCGACGGGTTCCTGGCCACGTTCGATGGACCGGCCAGGGCCATCCGGTGCGCCTGCGCGATTCGCGACTCGGTTGCAGCCCTGGGGCTCCAGGTCCGCGCCGGCCTCCACACCGGCGAGTGCGAGCTGGTGGAGGGCAAGGTCCGCGGGATCGCCGTCCACACCGGGGCTCGAGTCGCATCGATCGCAGCGCCGGGCGAGGTCCTGGCCTCGAGCACCGTGAAAGACCTGGTAGCAGGGTCCGGGATCTCGTTCGCCGACCGAGGCGTCCACGCCCTGAAGGGCATCCCCGGAGAGTGGCGCGTGTTTGCGGTAGTGAACGGGGTCTGACGGCTCTCGAAGCGGGCCGCGCTCAGTCGACGCGGCGGTCCATCGCGTACGAGGAGCCGTGCTGGCGCTTGGCGAACTGCTTCATCTCCGTCGCCACGTCCACAGCTTCGCCGTAGTGGGAGAACTTCCGCCTCGAGGTGGTGGCCACGCCGATGGACACGGCGATGAGCCCGAACCGCTGGAGCTTGCCCTGGCGGTCCTCCACCTCGACGTAGCCGCGCTCGCGGTCCTCCCGGTCGTAGAAGGATCCGACCTCCTGGTCGAACCGCTGGCAGATCCACGCCGCGGCGGTCTCGGCGACGTCCGGGGGCATGACCACCACGAAGTCGTCCCCGCCCACGTGGCCCAGGAACCCGTCGGGCTTGGCGAACTCCTCGACGGCCTCCCCCAGGGCCCGGGCGGTGGCCTGGATGACCCGGTCGCCCTTCACGAACCCGTAGTGGTCGTTGTAGGCCTTGAAGTTGTCGAGGTCGCAGTACATGACGGCGAAGGGGGTCTCGTCCTCCACCTTGCGCTGGATCTCGTCCTGGATCCGAATGTTCCCGGGCAGGCCCGTCAGCGGCGACAGGTTGCGCATCTCCCGGGCCCGCCGCAGGGTCGTCTTCACCCGGGCCAGCAGCTCGATGGGGTCGAAGGGCTTGATGATGTAGTCGTCGGCTCCGGAGGTCAGCCCCAGGACCTTGTCGGACGACAGCGCCTTGGCGGTGAGCATGATGATGCTGGTGTTGGCGGTCTTGGGGTTCCGCCGGAGGCGCTGGGCCACCTCGAACCCGTCCACCCGCGGCATCATCACGTCCAGCAGCACCAGGTCCGGCCGGGTCTCGTCCGCCCGCTTCAGCGCTTCCTCGCCATCGCCGGCCACCAGCACGTCGTAGCCGACCGAGCGCAGGTTCACCTCCACGAACCGGGCGATGTCCGGATCGTCGTCGACGACGAGAATGGTCTCGGACATCGCTCAGCTACCCCTGGCCACGGCGGCCAGCTGGCGGGCCGCCTCGGTGGGGTCGTCCGCCTTGAACAGCGACGAGGCGACCGCCAGCACGGTCGCGCCGGCGTCCATGCAGCGCCGCGCGGAGTCCATGTTGATCCCGCCGTCCACCTCGATGTCCACGGTCAGGCCGCGGCGGTCGATCTCCTTGCGGGCCGTCTCGATCTTGGGAAGCATGCCGTCGTTGAAGGGCTGCCCCGCCCATCCCGTCCGGAACAGGGTCATCACGATGACCCTGTCCAGCTCGTCGAGGTGGGGGAACACCTGGTCCACCGGCGTCTCCGGGTTCAGGGCGAGCCCGGCGCGCATCCCCCGGGTCTGGGCCTCCCGGATGGCCTCCGCCGGGTCGTCCGCCGACTCGACGTGCGCGGTCACGATGTCGGTTCCCGCCGCCTTCAGGTCGTCGAACAGGGCGATGGGGTGCTCGACCATGAGGTGGCAATGGAAGCTCAGGCCGGTCACCGGCCTGAGGGACTCGACCACGACCGGGCCGATGGAGAGGGGAGGTACGAAGTGGGCATCCATGACGTCGATATGAATGAAGTCGGCATGCGCCTCCACTAGCTTTACCTGATCGGCGAGATATGCGAAGTCCGCCGAGAGAATGGATGCGGCGAGCTTGCCCATTGGGCCGATTCTAGCCCGCGCCCAGGTCCCGGACGAGGAGGCTGGAGCGTGACGAATCACGCAATTCGGGCACCCAGGACCTCCCCCTCTCGGGGTCGGTAGCCCCGCACGAACTCCTCCCCGCTCATCCGGCGCCGGCCCTCCGGCGCCACCTCCAGCGGCATCACCGCTCCCCCGCCGGCCGCGACCAGCATTCCTGCCTTCCCCGCGGACAGGACCGTGCCGGGCGAACCGGATCCCTCGGCGGCGCGGGCCCGGAAGACTTTCAACACCCGGTCCCGGAACGTCGTCGACGCGGCGGGGTCGGGCGAGAGCGCCCGGATCCGCCGGATGACGGCGTCGGGTTCCTCGGACCAGTCGATCCACCGCTCCTCCGGCGAGAGCTTGGGCGCATACGTGGCGGCCTCCTCTTCCTGTGGCCGCGGCTCCAGGTCGCCGGCCGCCAGGAGGTCCAGGGTTCGCACCAGGAGGGAAGCGCCCGCTTCCGCCAGCCGCGCGCCCAGGGTTCCCGCGTCGTCGTCCGGCTCGATCCGCTCGGCTTGCTGGAGCAGGATGGGGCCGGTGTCCACGCCCTGGGCCATGACCATGGTGGTGACGCCGGTCTCGGTGAGGCCCCCCAGGATGGCCCGCTGGACGGGCGCGGGCCCGCGGAGCGCCGGGAGCAGCGAGAAGTGCAGGTTCACGGGGGCGATCCGGGGAAGCTCGAGCACCGCTGGGGGCAGGATCTCCCCGTACGCCACCACCACCAGCACGTCGGGCGCGGCCCGGGCCAGACGGTCGAACCCCGGCCCCCGCTTTACCGTCTCCACCTCGGCCAGGGGCAGCGACAGCCCGCGGGCCGCCTCCGCCACCGCTGTCGGCGTCAGTGCGCTGCCCCGCCCCGCCGGCCGGGGGACTCGCGTCGCCACCAGCGCCAGGTCGTGGGTCGAGGCCGCCAGGGCCTCCACCGAGGGCACGGACCAGGGGGCGTTCCCGAGGAAGGCGACGCGGAGGGCCGGCGTCAAGCGCTCACCGGCCCCATCGGCCCCATCGGCCTCCCCCGCTTCGCCGGCTTCCGGGGGACGGCCTACTCCCCTCCGCGAGGGAACCGCCCGGTCCGGCTGCGGCTGAGCTCCTGTTCCCGAAGCTGCCGCATGACCTCCCGGCGAGCCTCGTCCGTAAGCCGGTCGATGAACAGGGTCCCATCCAGATGGTCGGTCTCGTGCTGCATGATCCGAGCCAGCAATCCCTCGGCCTCGAACTCCACGCGTTCGCCCGTCAGGGAGAGTCCCCGGGCCCGAAGCTTCAGGGCCCGGCCCAGCTCCGCGTAGGGACCCCGAACGGACAGGCATCCCTCCTCGTGGACCTCCTCGCCTTCCAGGTCGAAGACCTCGGGGTTGGCCAGGACCTGGGGGCCCGAGCCCGACCCCTCGTCGAACACGACGAGCCGGAGCGAGATGCCGATCTGGGGGGCGGCCAGGCCCACGCCCGGGGCGTCGTACATCGTCTCGAGCATGTCCGCGGCCAGGCGGGCCAGCTGTGCGTCGAACCGCTCGACCGGCCGGGCCCTCTCCCGCAGGACGGGATCGCCCAGCTGCCGGATCGGCAGGATGGTCACGTCTGCTGCTCCCTCGGAACGGTCACAGGTGCGGCTCGGCTTCCACCCGGGTCACGACACCGGCCTCGGCCAGCTCGCGGATGGTCCGCCCGAACGCCGACACTGCCTCCGGCCGGACGGCGACCAAGCATACCGTCTCGCCTCCCGTCCCCGAAGTCAGGAGGGTGACCGGCGCCGCGGCCTCGAGGGCCGGGACGAGGTCCTGGCCGCCGGTGACCCGGTACACGGGGAATCCGACCGGGAACCCGGAACGCTCCCGCCGGGAGACCTCCGTCCGCACGAACCGCTCGGGGTTGCCGGCGACCAGGGCCTGCACCGCGGGATCGTTGGCCCGGTTCGCCTGGACGATGACCCGGCCCGAGGGCCGGGCGAACCCCGCCGCGTCCATCCACAGGGCCAGGGTCCGCTCCTGCGCCGCCAGGCCGGGCCGGCGGGCGGCCAGGTCGGCGTCGAGGATGCCCACCAGGTCCAGCCCGAGCGGCCCGTAGTCCTTCACCGCCTCCGGCCCTCCCACCGTGATCGCTCCCGCCGCGGGCGGGACGAACGGCCCCCCGGGAGGAATCCGCCGGACCGGCGTCGGCCCGAGCCCCCCGGCCCATTCCTCGACCCGCTCCACGCCCCCGCGAGCGATGCCGAACTGCGCCGACCCGCAGAGGGCGCACCGGCCCTCGGCCCCGCACACGGCGCACCGAACCCGGCCCGCCTCCAGCCGCAGCACGCCACCGCACACCGCACACGCGGCCGGCTCGCCGCAGGCCCGGCACACCCGGGCCACGCCGTATCCGGGCAGGGGCTGGTACAGGAAGGCGCCGCGGCGAGCCTGCTTCAGCGCGGCCAGCAAGCGGGGCGCCCGCCCCTCCGGCCCCGGACGGACGACCTCCACGGGGGGCCACGCCCGGCCGGCCGGGAGCACGTTCGGATACTCCGCGGCCATGGCCTCCGTCGAGGGGCAGACCGCCGCCATCACCGTGACCGCTCCCTGAAGCCTGGCCCGGGCCAGCGCGACGTCACGCACGTGGTAGTAGGGCGAGCGCTCCTCCCGGTGTCCGGGGTGGCTCTCCCGCGACACCCACACCAGCCCCAGGTCCGCCACCGGCGCGAACACCGCCGGCCGCGTCCCCACCACACACCGGTACCGCCCCGACCGTATCTCCAGCCACATCCGGTATCGCTCCCGCCGGTCCCCCCCCAGGAACAGCGCCACGTCGTCACCGAAGGCCTCCCCCACGGCCCGAGCCGTGGCCGGCACCGGCTCGGCCTCCGGAACCAGCACGATGGCCGTCCGGCCACCAAGGAGGCATGCGCCGACTGCCTCGACCGCCAAAGCCTGCTCGTGCTCCGGAGCCGGCCGAACGACGAACGTACCGGAGCCGCGGGATATCGCATCGAGGAGTTCCCCACCGCCCCGATAGAGAGGGAGATGTTCGGGACCGGTGAGCGGCCGAAGGTCCGCAAAGGCGGGCGGGGTTTGCGCAGCGGGGGTTGGGTGGGGACTGGCCCGCGGAGCAGCCGCCGCCGGCCCCAGCGCCCCGTCCTCCTCCCCCGCGACCCGAGGTGGCACGGCCCGAGCGATCACCGACGCAAGGGGCGCGATGTAGCGCTCCGACATCCATCGCAGGAGCGACAGCATGCCCGGGTCGAAGAACCGCACCGGCGACACGACCTTGCGCACGCGTAGCATCCGGGGCGGGACGTCGTCGGTCGGCCCCAACACCCAGCCCCGCACGTTCCGACCGTGGAAGGGCACCTGGACCAGGCTTCCGACACCGGCCCCCAGCTCCTGGTCGAGGGAGTACGTGAACGGACGATCCAGAGCCAGCAGGGGCCGGTCCACGCAGACGGCCACAGGGCCGGAGAGGACGTCCGGCGGGCCGATGGTCGTGGGGCTACTCGAAAGCCCGGCGGAGCTCGTCGGCCCGGTCGGTCCGCTCCCAGGAGAACTCCTTGCGACCGAAGTGGCCGTAGGCGGCCGTCTCCCGGTAGATGGGCTGGCGAAGATCGAGGTTCCCGATGATCGCCGCGGGGCGGAAGTCGAAGGTGTCCCGGACCGCGTCGCGGATCTTCTCGGGGTCGGCCTGGGCGGTCCCGAAGGTGTCGAGGGTCAGGGACACCGGGTGCGCGATGCCGATCGCGTAGGCGACCTGGAGCTGGCAGCGGTCAGCCAGGCCCGACGCCACCAGGTTCTTGGCGACGTAGCGCGCCATGTACGCGGCCGACCGGTCCACCTTGGTGGGGTCCTTCCCCGAGAAGCACCCTCCGCCGTGGGGGGCCATCCCCCCGTAGCTGTCCACCATGATCTTCCGCCCGGTGAGGCCGGTGTCCGCCTTGGGCCCCCCGATCTCGAACCGGCCGGTCGGGTTCACCAGCTTCCGGACGTCCTCAGCTTCCAGCTCGAACTCGCGCAGGACCGGGCCGATGACCTCCTGCTCGACATCGGGTGCCAGCAACGTCTCGATGTCCACGTCCTCGCGGTGCTGGGCCGAGATCAGGACCGTGTCCACTCGGACCGGCAGGCCGTCCTCGTACTCCACGGTGACCTGGCTCTTGCCGTCCGGGCGCAGATACGGGATGACGCCGGCCTTGCGGACGTCGGCCAGACGCTTGGCCAGCCGGTGGGCCATGGCGATCGGCATCGGCATGAGCTCGTCGGTCTCCCGGCAGGCGTAGCCGAACATCATCCCCTGGTCCCCCGCGCCCAGGGTGTCCAGGTCGTCGTGCGACCCCTCCTTCGCCTCCGTGGCCTTGTCGACGCCCAGGGCGATGTCGGCGGATTGTTCCTGGATGGACGTGATCACGCCGCAGGTGGCCCCGTCGATCCCGAATTTCGCGTCCGTGTACCCGATGTCGCTGATCGTCTTTCGCACGACCTTCGGGATGTCGACGTAGATCTCGGTGCTGATCTCCCCGGCCACGATGACCAGGCCGGTGGTGACGAGGGTCTCGCACGCCACCCGGCCGTTCGGGTCCCGCTGGAGGATGGCATCCAGGACCGCGTCCGAGATCTGGTCCGCCAGCTTGTCGGGGTGACCCTCGGTCACGGACTCCGAGGTGAACAGGTACCGGGCCGCCATGTCCGCGGATTCTAGCAGCGGGTACCTGGCGCGCCGCCAGATTCCCTACGTTATCGGGGCGATGGCCACCCAGATCTCACGGCTCCTCGGGTCGGCCACAACAGCGGCCACCGACGCACCCACCGTGATCTCGCTGGAATCGTTGGTGATGGGGTCGATCCGGGAGATCGTGCCGTCACCCTGGTTGGTCACCCACACCGCCCCCAGGCCGGTGGCGATGTCAGTCGGGTTCTGACCCACGCGGATCGGTCCGGTCGGCGCCCCGGTGAAAGGATCCAGCCGGGTCAGGGTCCCACTTGCGTCTGCCACCCACACGCTGCCGAAGTCGGCAGCGATGGCGACGGGGTTTCCTGCGACCGGGAATGTGTCGAGCTTCGCGCCGGTGGTGGGGTCCAGCTTCAGCACGGTCTCGTCGAAGTCGTCGAGCACCCACAGCGCTCCAAGGCCGTAGGCAACGCCTCTTATGCTCGATGCCACCTTGATGGACTTCCCGGCCTGGTCCGACCCGGGGTCCACCGGGGTCAACTCGCCGCTTTGGCCGCCCAGCCAAACCGTCCCCGGGACGGCGAGGACGTAGGGCGTGGCGAGAAACGCCGTGGCGGGAAGGGAAGTCCGGTCCACCACCTGTTCGGTGGCCGGGTCGATGCGGACCAGATCGCTGCCGGCGGTCGCCCAGATGGCCCCTTGGCCGATCGCGACGTCATAGATGAGCACGTTGAGCGGCACGACCAGGTCGCGCCCGGTGGTCGGGTCGATCCGAAGGACGCCCGTCCCCGGATCGGTCCAGACCGCTCCCTCCCCGGACACGATCTGGGGGAGCAACCCGCCGAGGCGGAAGCCCCCCGGTGCCGGGATGGCTCTGCGAATGGCTCCGGTCTTCGGGTCGAGGGCCACCACGCCGCTCGAGAATCCGAATCCCGGAGAGGAGCTCGCCGAGGGCGACGACGAGCCCGGAGACGTCGTGCCGGGCGACTCGCCCGTGGATCCTCCTCGGGTCAGCAGGATCACGGCCAGAGCCACGGCGACGGCAGCGGCCCCTACCGCAGCAAGGGCCGCGCGGCGGGAGCGCGGCCGGCCTGCATCGGGTTCCTCGCGGGTCGGGCCGATCGCATCTCGGGCTGCGCGGGCGAGCTCCCCTGCCAGTGGGTACCGCTCACCCGGCTTCTTGGCCATGGCCTTCGCCACCACGGCGTCGATGGCAGCCGGCAGGCCCGGTCGCTTCTCAGTCGGCTTCGGCGGGGGCTCGTTCAGGTGGGCGTGGAGGACTGCGGCCTCCCGGTCCCGGGGGAATGGCGGCTCCCCCACCAGGCACTCGTACAACAGGCAGCCCAGGGAGTACACGTCGGTGGCCGGGGTCAAGGGGTCGCCGGTGAACTGCTCGGGGGCGGCGTAGTCCAGGGTTCCCACGAACTGCCCGGTCCCGGTGACGCCGGAGTCCGAGGTGGCCCGCTTGGTGAGGCCGAAGTCGGCCAGGTACACCTTGTCCGGGGTCCCCGGGACCAGCAGGACGTTGGCGGGCTTGACGTCCCGGTGGATGAGGCCCTCGGCGTGCGCGGCGTCCAGGGCGGACGCTACCTGGGAGAGGATGGACACCGTTCGCTCGGGCGCAAGCGGCCCTTCCGAGTCGATCAGTCGGCGGAGGTCGGTGCCACGGACGTAGCGCATGGCGATGAAGAGGGCGCCCTCGGACTCCCCGGCCTCGTGCACCGGCAGGATGTTGGGGTCCTCCAGGGACGCGGCCACCCGGGACTCCCGGAGGAACCGGTCCCGGAACCGGGGGTCCCCGGCCAGGTCGGGGGCCAGGACCTTCAGGGCCACCTTCCGGCCCAAGGCCACCTGCTCCGCCAAGTACACCACGCCCATGCCGCCCCGGCCCACAACGGACTCGATGCGGTACCCGGCGACGGTGGTGCCGATGCGGGAATCCGTGGCCATGTTCCCCCCGCGGAGTTCTACACCCGACGGGGAACCCGAGGAAGCGTCAGCCGAGCAGCTTGGCCAGGCGGTCGCAGATGGCGGTGGCCAGCTCGGGCTTGGTCCAGGTCCGCAGGGGCTCGTCGTCCCCGGTCGCGGACAGGATCATGGCGTCGTTGGTGTCCGAGCCGAACCCCGTCCCCTGCCGTCCGACCTGGTTGACGACGATCAGGTCGAGGCCCTTCGCGGCCAGCTTGCCCCGTCCGGCCGCCTCCAGGTCGCCGGTCTCCGCCGCGAACCCCACCAGCACGGGCCGGGCTTTCAGCTCACCCAGCTCCCGGATGATGTCCGTCGTGGCGACGAGCTGGAGCGCCGGCGGGCCCGATTCCTTCTTGAGCTTGCCGGGGGCCTCCTCGGCAGGGCGCCAGTCGGCCACGGCGGCGGCCATGACCACCGCGTCGACGGCGTCCGCCCACGACAGCGCGGCCCGACCCATCTCCTCGGCGGTCTCCACGCGGACCACGCGAACGCCCGGCGGGTCGGGCAGCGCGACCGGCCCGGACACCAGCGTGACGACCGCTCCCCGGGCCGAGGCCTCCCGGGCCACCGCGTACCCCATCTTCCCGGAGCTCCGGTTCCCGATGAAGCGGACGGGATCGATGGGCTCGTATGTCGGTCCCGCCGTCACCAGGACGCGCTTGCCGGCCAGATCTCCACCGGCGCCGAGCGCCGCCTCCGCGGCCGCGAGGATGTCCCCGGGCTCCGACATCCGGCCCACGCCCTCGTCGCCGGCCGCCAACGAACCGGTGGCCGGTCCCACGATGGCCACGCCTCGTTCCGTCAGCACCCGGAGGTGCCCCTGCGTGGCGGGGTGCTGGTACATGCCGGTGTGCATGGCCGGCGCCACCACCAGCGGGCAGGTGGCCTCCAGCAGGGTGGAGCTCAACAGGTCGTCGGCCATGCCCAGGGCCATCTTGGCCAGCATGTTCGCCGTGGCCGGGGCCACGATCGCCAGGTCCGCCTCATGGGCCAGACGGACGTGCAGGATGGTCTCCACGTCCTCGAAGACGTCGGACTTCACGGGGCGGCCGGTCAGGGCGGTGAACGTGTCCGGCCCCACGAACCGCGTGGCGGCCGGGGTCATGACGACCTGCACGGAAGCGCCCGCCTGGGTCAGCAGGCGAGCGAGGTGGACTGCCTTGTACGCAGCGATGCCGCCGGTGACGCCGAGGAGCACCCGGCGGCCGGCCAGCGAGGAACCCCTACTTGATGCCAACCCCTTCAGGTCGCTCGAAGGTGACCTTCCCCTCGGCGATCTCCTCCAGGGCGATCGACAGCGGCTTGTTGGTGAGGCCGCCGGACTCCACGAGCGGCGGGACGAACTCGCCGCGCCCTTCGCCCAGCTGGCTGTAGTAGGAGTTGATCTCCCGGGCCCGCTTGGCGGCCAGGATGACCAGCGAATATTTGGAATCGACGGCGGACAGCAGGTCGTCGATCTTGGGCTCGATCATGCGCGCGGTCCTTCTGCGAGAGGGTTGGTTCGATACCGCTCGATGATAGCAGCGACCTCGGCCGCCGCCCGTTCCAGGTCGTCGTTCACCACCCGGTGGTCGAAGTGCGGCTCCTCGGCCATCTCCCGCTCCACCGCCGCCAGTCGCCGGCCCAGCGCCTCTCCCCGCTCCGTCCCCCGGTGCTCCAGCCGCCTCAGCAGCTCCTCGCGAGACGGCGGCTCCAGGAAGATGAGGACCGCGTCGGGCACGCGATCGCGGATCTGCCGGGCCCCCTGGACGTCGATCTCCAGGATCACGTCGTGGCCCGCGGCGCGTTCCCGTTCCACCTGGTCGGCGAGGGTCCCCGAGCGATGCCCGAACATCGAGGCCCATTCCAGGAAGGCCCCCTTCGCGACCAGGCGGTCGAACTCCTGCTCGGACATGAACCAGTAGTCGCGCCCGTTCTCCTCGCCCGGCCGGGGAGCCCGCGTCTTTGCGGAGACGGAGAAGTACAGCGTGGGATCGCGCTCCAGGAGCTTGCGCACGACGCTTCCCTTCCCCACGCCGGAGGGACCGGAGATGACGAACAGCCTCCCCCGACGGGGAGCCGAATTGGGATCGGAGTGCGTCTGGTTCGAGGCGGCGCCTACGTGGGCCCTACCTCTTGGAGAACTCGGAGAGGAGCGCGGTGCGCTGTTTTGACCCCAGGCCGCGAACGCGGCGGGTCGCGGAGATGTCGAGCTGCTCCATGAGCTTGCGGGCCTTCACCTTGCCCACGCCGGGAAGGGACTCCAGCACCGTGGAGACCTTCATCTTGCCGACGGTGTTGTCGCCGGACGTCTCCAGGATGTCCGTGAGCGAGCGCTTTCCGGACTTCAGCTCGCCCTTGATCTCGGCGCGCTTGCGCCGCGCCTCGGCGGCCTTGGCCAATGCTTCCCGGCGCTGTTCCTCATTCAGGGTTGGTAGGGGCATGGCGCCTCCTTCGGCGGGCTCGGGTTCGAGAACGCGGCATTATACGCACACGCTCCCGGGGCCAGGCAAAAGCAAACAACCTCGACCTCGGGATGAGGTTGAGGGGATCGCTCGCGGCGGTCGGGACGGGTCATCGAAGCTCGGCAAGAACGGCCCGGGCGGCGGCCGCCGGATCGCTCGCGTCGGTCACCGGGCGGCCCACCACGATGTGATCCGCGCCCGCGCCGAGCGCCTCCTTCGGGGTCAGCACGCGGACGTGATCGTTTGAGCTGAGGCCGGACGGACGGACCCCGGGAACCACCACCAGGGGGCCCGCGCCGAGGGCCTCCCGGACCTCGCGCACGTCCTCGCCCGACACGACCACCCCGGCCGCCCCCGCCGACACGGCCTCGAACGCCAGTGACGCGGGGGAGGCCAGCGACTCGCCCCCCACGCTCGACAACACGGTGACGGCGACCACGAGAGGTGGCTCGAACCCGGCGTCGG
>JALYLZ010000082.1 GCA_030774015.1 Actinomycetota bacterium
GGGACCGTCAACGCCGTGGCCCACCACCTGGTGGGGACGGCTGGTGTGCTGGGCGTGCTCCCGGCCGGGACGCTCAACCATTTCGCCCGCGACCTCGGCGTCTCGAACCCGGACGTCGCCATGAAGGTCCTGGCCGAGGGCCGGCCTCGCCGGGTGGACGTCGGGAGGGCAGGCGACCGTCATTTCCTGAACGTCGCCGTGGTCGGCCTGTACCCGGAGGCGGTGGAGGTCCGAGGCCGCCTCCAGCACCGGGTCGGGAAGTGGCCGGGGCTCGCCATCGGGTGGGTCAGGGTCCTGGTCCGGGCCCGGCCGCTGTCCGGGGCCATCGCGGCCGACGGCGACCGCAGGATGCTGTTCGCCTGGACCGTGCTCGTGGCGAACAACCGGATGAGCACGGCGATCGGACGGGTCGGCCGGCGTGATCGCCTGGACGAGGGCGTCCTGGACCTGCACGTGGTGCTGGCGAAGCGCGGGCTCCGTGGGCGCTATTCACTGGCCCGTCAGACCCTCCGTCCGCGGCCGTTCGGGTGGGGGCGTCTGGTCCGCCGGGACGCAACGTCGATCGTGTTGGAGCTCCCCACGCCGCGGCCGTTCGCCCTGGACGGGGAGCACCACAGCCCCGTCCGTTCGCTGGCCATCGAGACCGTTCCCAGATCGCTCAACGTGCTGGTAGGACCCTCCGGAGACTGGACAAGCCAAGGAGCGACCACATAGGCTTCGCCCCGATGGCGCCCCATCGACGAGTCCCCTGGCATGTCGCGGCGGCCTCGTTCGCGTTCCTCGCTCTGGTGGCGGCGGCATGTTCCAGCAGCAGCGGCTCGCCTCCGCCGCCTGAGGTCCACGGCATCCTCGGCTTCGACGATCGGGCGGCGCGGGCCGCGTTCGTCCCGCCCATCTCCAAGGAAGCGTTCTTTCCCTGCGGGTCCAACACCACGGCGTTCGGGACCGAGCTGCTGAACACGGCCCCCAACAAGGCGAAGGTGCTGAACGAGTGGGGCGACCTCGTGCCGGGGGAGCAGGTGTACGAGGAGGGCTCGGTCACCGGCCTCAACATCACCGGGCCGGGACAGGCGCCGGGCTTCTTCTCGGGGGACCTGCCGCCCACGCACCCCTTCGGCCGGGACATCACCTACAACATGCAGCTGGACTCCTCGTACGCCCGCCTGTCGCTGAAGCTGGGGCCCGGTCTGGGCGGCAACGCCCCCGGGTTCCTCCATACGGAGATCCCCGTCGGCCGGCTTCCCCACGACAGCACCGGGAACGTGCTGTCGGGATTCATGCCCCAGGAAGGCGACCGGTCGGCCGTGTACGGCCACTGGATCGTCGACTGCGGCCACGACAGCTTCCAGAGCGAGGTGCATCCGCCGTCGTTCATGTCGTTCGGGCACCAGGACGGGAGCACCACGGTGGTCCACGCGTTCGCCGACCCGTACTACGAGACGCAGCTGTTCAACCCGGACCCCTCCGTCGCCGCCGACGTGACGAACACCGCCCGCTTCTCCGACCCGGCCACGGTCCCCTTCCCCTTGGCGCTCTACAACAACGTCCTCCAGATCGCCGGGATCAAGACGCCTCCGGCCAACCGGCTGGCGGCGCACATGCTGATCGCCCCCAACGAGACGTCGCCGATCACGTGGTACGCCTGCGCTCCCAGCGGGACCAGCGGGAAGCTCTCGGTCAACTACCACTTCAACGTTCGCCCGGGTGTGAGGATCACCGAGCAGACGCTGAACGACATCGGGTGCGCGCAGTTCACGGCGACGATCGGTTCCTCCTACGCGCCCCAGACCCTGAAGCCCGAGAGCTGCGTGGTCCCGTGGAGCGTCCTGAACGCGGAAGCGGCCGCCGCGCTCGGTGAGGCCAGCATCGACATCCGCGGGGCCATCGTGAAGCAGGTGCCCGCATCGATCGCGCCCAAGGTGGAGAACAACCCGGTGGTGGACTGCTACCCCTCCCTGGTGGCCCCGGCGCTGACCGAGGGCAACGGGACCGCGGTTGCCTCCAACGCCTCGCAGCCGTTTCCGTTCTACGGAGAGATCGAGGTCTCCCGGGGCTGAGGCCTCGCCTCTACCTCCGTTCGGCCCGCCGGATCAGGAGGTCTCGGCTTCCGGCTCCTCCGGCTCCTCCCGCTCCTCCCGCTCCCCCGCCTCCTCCGACGGCTTCGGCGTGCGCAGGATGCCGGACGCGGCGAACCCGCCCAGCAGGATCAGCCCGCCGCCCGCCAGCATGCCGAGCTGGTTCCCGTCAAGGTGGATGATGAAGTGCAGCGAGGGGACGTTCACGGCCAGGGCCCCCATGCCGAGGGCGCCCGCGCCCAGCCCCACCCGGAACAGCATCTGGACGCCCGCCATGACCCGGCCCCGGATCCGGTCCTCGGTGACCCGCTGGGCGATGGACAGGGCCACGGTGATGGCGATCGAGAAGGCGGCGCCGAAGGCCACCGCGGCCGCGAACGCCAGGGCCAGGAACGGCAGCAGGGCCATCAGGATCAGCACGGCTCCGCACGCCAGCACGGAGGCCATGAACACGAACGGCGCGCCTCGCTCCTTCACGAACACGCGAACTGCCCCGAGGCCCAGGCCCATGCCCGTTCCCCACAGGGCCGCCAGCCACCCGAAGTCGGCGTCGCTGCCTCCCAGGGTGTGGTGGATGTAGGCGATCCCGATGGCGAACAGCACCCCACCGCCGAACATCGACACCACCAGCCCCGTGGCGAGCGACCGCAGCACCGGCTTGCGCCAGCCGTAGCGGAAGCCCTCCGCGAGCCCGGAGAACAGCTGGATGTCGGCGCCCGAGGGGTCCCGGGGGATGGAGATGCGGGAGATCATGGCCGCCGAGAACAGGAACGTCGCGGCGTCGAAGAAGAACGCGAACGCGGTCCGGTGGTCGTGGATGACGCCCGACAGCGGGAGGAACGACGGCCAGTGCGACGCGACGATCCGGAGGGCTCCGAACAGGGCGGCCGCGAACGGGATGGTCCCGAAGGACGACGCCAGCACCAGGCCGTTGGCGAGCGGGAGGTTCTCCTCTCGGGCCGGGACCAGCAGCGGCACGCTGGCGTCCCGGGCCGGCAGGAACACCAGCGACAGGCACTCGTGGGCGAGCGCGATCGTGTAGAGGATCCCGATGCCGAAGAACGGGACCAGCACGATGAGCCCGGCCCGGATCAGGTCGCACGTCACCATGACCAGCCGGCGGTCCAGCCGGTCCGCCAGCACTCCGCCCACCGGCGCGGCGAAGATCGGGGGGACCAGCCTCAGCACCAGGACCACCGCCACCGCGGTCGTGTTCCGGGTGAGGTCGTAGGCCAGGGCGATGAACGCGAACGTGGCCACCCAGTCGCCCAGGCCCGACACGGCCTGCCCGATCAGCAGCCGGCGGAATCCGCTGGCCCGCAGGATGGGACGAAGGCCGGTTTGGCTCGGGCTGCTCATTCCATCGAGAATCCTACGGGCCATGCGCGCACGTCCCGTGCGCGAGGGGCAGCCGGAGCGAGTGCCGGAGGGGGCCGAGGATGATCGCGACGGTCACGGACAGCGCGGCGAACGTGCCGCCGGAGGTCGCGCGCGAGCTCGGGATCGGGGTGGTGCCGATCCACCTCCGGTTCGGGCCGGACATCTACCGGGACGGCGTCGACCTGGTGGGCGGGGACTTCTACGAGCAGCTGGCGCGGGACGAGCGGGCGGCGTCCACGTCGGCGCCCTCGCCGGGTGACTTCCTGGAGGCGTACCGGGCGAGCGGCGCGGACGAGGTGCTGTGCGTGACGCTCTCCTCGGGCGTGTCGGTGGCCCACCACGAGGCCACCCTGGCGGCGGAGCGGTTCGAGGGCCGGGTGGAGGTGGTGGACTCCCACAGCGCAACGATGGGGGAAGGCTTCGTGGCCATCGAGGCGGCTCGGGCCGTGCGGGACGGGGCGTCCCTGGAGGAGGCCGCCGCCCGGGCCCGCGACGTCGCCTCCCGGACCCGGGTGTTCGGCGCCATCGAGACCTTCGAGTTCCTCCGGAAGTCCGGCCGGGTGAACAAGCTCCAGGCCTACGCGGCCGCCATGCTCGACATCAAGCCGGTGTTCCGCCTTCGGGATGGCGAGATCGGGCCGGTGGCCAGGCCCCGGACCCGCAGCCGGGCGCTGGCCCGCATCGTCGAGGAGACCCTGAAGGACGTGGGGGACCGTCCGGTCCACCTCGCGGCGTTCCACGCCCGGGCCGAGGCGGACGCGAAGGAGCTGGTCCGCCGGATCGAGGCGGAGGCCAGCGTGGTGGAGACCTTCATCGTGGACTCCACGCCCGCCATCGGCGCGCACACCGGCCCCGGCCTGGTCGGCGTGGCGTTCTTCTGTGACTGACGGTTGACAGACCCCTGGTCGGATTGGTGGGAGACTTGCCGAGGTGAACGCCGGCCGTGTTGCCTGGGCGGTGGGTGCGTACCTCGCCGGCACGTTCCCTTCCGCCTACCTGATCTCGCGGGCGAACCACGCCCAGGCCGTGCTGGAGGGGTCGAACCGCCGCTCCGGGGAAGGGGACGCCCACGTCCTCATCAAGGCCCATCTGGGCGGAGGATGGGGCACGCTGGCCGCCATCCTGGACGTGGCCAAAGGCCTGGTGTACGCGCTGGCCGCCGAGTACCTGGGGTCGCTCCCGGAATCGTGGCTGGCCACCGTGAGCGTGCTGATCGTGGTGGGGCACTCGTTCCCGTTCTACGCCCGGTCCATGGGCGGGCGCGGGCTGTCCGCTGCGGCCGGGGTGTTCCTGACGCTCCTGCCGGTCGCCATGGTCGTGGCTGGCGTGGTCATCGTGATCGGGTACGTCCTGCGCACCACCGGCCCGGCCTCCACGCTGGGGTTCGGCTTCGCTCCGGTGGTGGCGTGGATCACCGGGCAGCCGGGGGCTCGAGTGGCCATGGCCGCGGCCATCTTCGGCGTGATCCTGCTGCGGCGGGCCGAGGGCATCCAGCTGGCCGCCGCCCGCAAGGGATGGCCGAGCGCCCTGGTTCGCCGGCTGGTGTTCGACGCCGACCGGCCCGCGAGCGAGGTCGCGGTCCCCGGGACGGAGGAGGTCTCCCAGCCGTAGCTGTGGCGGTCCCGCGGCCCGGCCGCGACCCCTTGCTAGGCTCCTGAGCCGATGCCGATCGTGGTCCAGAAATACGGCGGCACGTCGGTGGCCGATCCCGGCCGGATTCAGGCCGTGGCGGACCGGGTGGTCCGGTCTCGAGGCCAGGGCGACGACGTGGTCGTGGTGGTCTCCGCGATGGGCGACACCACGGACGACCTCATGGCCATGGCCCGGCAGATCGCGCTGGCCCCGAACGCCCGCGAGCTGGACCTGTTGCTGACGGCCGGCGAGCGCATCGCCATGTCCCTGCTGTCCATCGCCATCAACGCCCGGGGGTGCCCGGCCGCCTCCTACACCGGCTCCCAGGCCGGGATCATCACGGACACCCGCCACGGGAACGCCAAGATCATCGACATCAAGCCCGGCCGGATCCTGGAGTCCCTGGCCGGCGGGAACGTGGTGATCGTGGCGGGGTTCCAGGGGGTGTCGACGGCGTACGACGTGACGACCCTGGGGCGGGGTGGCTCCGACACCACGGCGGTGGCCCTGGCGGCGGCGCGCGGCGCCGAGCGCTGCGAGATCTACACCGACGTGGACGGCGTGTTCACCGCCGACCCCCGCATCGTGCCGGACGCTCGCAAGCTCCATGCCGTGTCGTACGAGGAGATGCTGGAGATGGCGGCGACCGGGGCCAGGGTCCTTCAGACCAGATCCGTGGAGTACGCTCGGCGAAGCGGCATGCTGCTGCACGTGCGCTCCTCGTTCTCCGACGGGGACGGCACGTGGGTGACGGAGGAGGACGAACGCATGGAACAGGCCCTCATCTCCGGCGTGACGCACGACCTGTCGGAAGCCAAGGTCACCCTGTTCGGCGTCCCCGACCGGCCCGGGATCGCCGCCACGATCTTCGGGGCGGTGGCGGAGGAGGGCGTGAACGTCGACATGATCGTGCAGAACGTGTCCCGCGACGGGCGCACGGACGTGTCGTTCACGGCACCCAAGGACGACCTGGCCGGGCTGGCCGAGGTCATGGAGCGGGTTCGCGCGGAGATCGAGGCCGAGGGCGTCCAGATCGACGACGGCGTGGGGAAGGTGTCGCTGGTCGGCGCGGGCATGAAGAGCCACCCGGGGGTGGCCGCGGACATGTTCGCCGCCCTGGCCGCCGAGCGCATCAACATCGAGATGATCTCGACCTCCACGATCCGGGTGTCGTGCGTGGTCCGGGCCGCCGACGCGGAGCGCGCGGTCCGGGCCATCCACGACCGGTTCGAGCTGGCCAAGACGTCCTCGGTGCGCGAGGAACACTAGTGGCGACGACTTGACTCCTGAACTTAGTGAGTGCTAACTTATTGCCTATGAGCGCAGCGGCAGTGCGGTTGACGAAGGAGGAGCGGCGGGAGGCCATCGTGCGGGCGGCCATGGAGGAATTCGCCGTGGGCGGCCTGAACGGGACCCCGGTGGAGGCCATCGCCCGCAGGGTGGGGGTGTCCCAGCCGTACCTGTTCCAGCTGTTCGGGACCAAGAAGGAGCTGTTCATCGCGGCGATCAGGCACGGCTTCCAGCGGACCCTCCGAACGTTCATGGAGGCCGCGGCGAGCGTGCCGGCGGACGCCGACGCTCCGGTCGTGCTGAAGGCGATGGGGCTGGCGTACCGAGACCTCCTGGAGGACCGTACCCTGCTCCTGGCCCAGATGCAGGCCTACGTGGCCTGCGACGACCCGGACGTGCGCGAGGTGGTCCGGGACGAGTACGGGCGGATCTACCACTTCGTGGAGCGCGCCTCGGGAGCGCCGCCGGAGGCCGTACGTGCCTTCTTCGCCGAGGGGATGCTGATGAACGTGGCCGCGGCCATGGACCTTCCGGCCCTGAAGGCCGACTGGGCCCAGGCGTGCGTGGGATGGATGAAGGAGCCGTCGTGAAGCGGGGCGACGGTGCAGTGCCCTCTCTTTTTTGTCTCCGGTGGTAAGTGACGGCTCACTAACAGGAAGGAGGATGGGACGATGACGGAACGAGCGAAGACCGCGTGGGCCTTCGCCATCACGTCGGTGGCGCTGTTCATGGTGTCGCTCGACAACCTGGTGGTGACCACGGCGCTCCCGGTGATCAAGCGGGACCTGGGGGCGTCGCTGTCGGGCCTGGAGTGGACCGTCAACGCCTACACGCTGACGTTCGCGGTGCTGCTGCTGACGGGGGCGGCCCTCGGCGACCGGTTCGGGCGCAAGCGGATGTTCTCGATCGGGATGGCCATCTTCACGTTGGGCTCGGCCGCCGCGGCCCTGGCCCCCACCACGGGAGCGCTGATCCTGGCCCGCGCGGCGCAGGGCGTGGGCGGCGCCATCGTCACCCCGCTCACCCTCACCATCCTGTCGGCAGCGGTCTCGCCGGAACGGCGGGGCCTGGCCCTCGGAGCGTGGGGCGGTGTCGCCGGGCTGGCCATCGCGATCGGCCCGCTGGTTGGCGGGGCCGTCGTAGACGGCATCTCGTGGAACTGGATCTTCTGGCTGAACGTCCCCATCGGCCTGATCGTGCTGCCGCTGGCCGTCGCCAGGCTGACCGAGACCACCGGGCCCAACCGGGCCCTGGACCTTCCCGGCCTCGGGCTGGCCAGCGCCGGGCTGTTCGGCATCGTGTTCGGGCTGGTTCGCGCCAACGAGCACGGCTGGGGAAGCCTGGGCGTGGCCGGGCCGCTGGCCCTGGGCGGCGTGCTGCTGGCCTCGTTCGTGGCCTGGGAGCTCCGGACGCGCGCTCCCATGGTCCCCATGCGGTTCTTCCGGAACCGGGAATTCTCGGCGGCGAACGTGACGTCGCTGCTCATGTACTTCGGCATGTTCGGCTCGATCTTCCTGCTCGCACAGTTCTTCCAGGTGGTCCAGGGGTACTCGCCGCTCCAGGCGGGCCTGCGGACGCTTCCCTGGACTGGCATGCCCATCCTGGTCGCGCCGCTGGCCGGGGCCCTGTCCGATCGGATCGGGAGCCGGCCGCTGCTGGTGTCGGGCATGGCCCTGATGTCCGGCGCGCTGGCGTGGCTGGCGGCCATAAGCTCGCCGACCGTGCCGTACGCCCATCTGGTGGCTCCGTTCGTCATGGCGGGCGTGGGGATGTCCCTGTTCTTCGCCCCCACCGCGAACCTGGTGCTGTCGGCGGTGCGGCGTGACGAGGAGGGCAAGGCATCGGGCGTGAACAACACGATCCGCGAGGTGGGCGGGGTGTTCGGCGTCGCCGTGCTGGCCACCGTGTTCTCGGCGGTGGGGAGCTACGCGTCGCCTGCGGCCTTCGTGCACGGGCTGACCTCGGCGGTGTGGGTCGGTGCGGCGCTGGTGGGGCTGGGCGTGATTTCGGCGCTGGCCATCCCCGGCCGGAAGGCGATCGCGCTTCGGCGCGAGGCCCAGGACTTCGCCCTCCCCGAGCTGGTTCCGAGCCCGAGTCGCATCGCCTCGTAGGCCGCGTCTCGAGCACCGCCCGCCAACGTCACGGCGGACCCACCGGTCCCATGTAAGCCAGCTGGACCTGTGGGTCCGCCGCGACCTCGTCGGGGCTCCCGGTCGCGATGACCTTCCCGGCGTCCAGCACGGTCACCCGGTCCGCCACCCGGCGGACCAGCCGGAGGTTGTGCTCCACGACCAGCAGGGCCAGGCCGCGGCGACGCAGGTCGTCCAGGATCCCGGCCAGGCGGTGGAGGTCGGCAGCGGAGGCGCCGGCGGCCGGCTCGTCCAGGAGCAGGACCCGGGGGTCCGACGCCAGGGCGGCGGCGATCATGAGCAGTCGCCGCTCCGACCCGGTGAGCCGCTCCGCGGGAACGTCTGCCCGCGGGGCCAGGCCCACCGCGGCCAGGACCGCCATTCCCTGTTCGCGCATGGCCCGTGCCTCGAAGCGAGCTATCGGCGTGGCCAGAAGGGTGCGGAGGCCCCCGCTGTGGGTGCGGCGCGCCTCCGTGCCCGCCACGGCGTGATCGAGCGCGGTCAGATCGGGAAACACCACCGTGGCCTGGAGGGTCCGGGCGATCCCCCGGGCCACCCGATCCGCCGCCGGCAGCGCGGTGACGTCTCGCCCTCCCACCAGCACCGAGCCGGCATCGGCCGGGATCGCGCCCGCCAGGAGCCGCAGGAGGGTCGATTTCCCCGACCCATTCGGTCCGACCAGCGCGTGGACCTGGCCGGCGCGCAGTTCGACGTCCACGTCGTCCACTGCTGCCACGCCGCCGAAGCGCTTGCGGAGCCCCGTCGCTCGGAGTGCCGTGGAGGGCGCCGCATCCGGCCGCGGGCTCGGGGCGGGCGATGCATCGAGCTCTTCCACCGGAGCCAGAGAAGCCGGCGGGGCTTCCCGGCTGAGGGCCGGCCCCCGGAGCCGGCGCCACGCGGTCGCCCCCACCCGGACCAGCCCGCCTCCCCCCAGGACCAGCGCGGCCAGGAGGAGCACCGCGGCGAGCACCGGCTCGAACCGTTCGTGGGGCACCCCGATGGCCGATCCCAGCCAGGCGGAGACGCGGGGAAGCGCCGCCAGCACAGCCGCGCCGACCACGGGGCCGAGCGTGGTCCCCGCCCCGCCCAGGAGCACGGCCACGAACAGCTCGACCGACCGGAGCGGCCCGAACGAGGCGGGATCGGCCACCCCGGCCACCTGGACGGCCAGGGCACCCGCCGCCCCCGCAACCCCGGCGGCGGCCACGACGGCTCCCCATTCCAGCGGCGCCGCCCGGATCCCCAGCGCGGCGGCCGCCCCGGGTCCCTGCCGGACCGAGGCCAGGGCCAGCCCGGGCCGGTTCCTGGACGAGACCCGGTAGGCCAGAAGGGACAGGGCCACCAGGACCAGCGCGGCCTCGTACAGGACAGCCGGGGTGGTATGGATCACCGGCCCCAGACCGCTGATCCGGAACGCCCGGGTGGGGAGGACCAGGCCCTGGGCTCCCCCGGAGACACTTGGAAACGCCGTCAGGGCCAGGCCCATCAGCCAGGCCACCAGCCAGGTCGCCACGGCCAGGGCGGCCTGATGCAGCCGGGTGGCCACCACCCCGACCACCCCCCCCGACACCAGCGCCAGGCCGACGCCGGCCAGGGTGGCCGACGCCGGATCCCATCCCGCCCTCGACACCAGCAATCCAGCGGAGAACGCGCCCACCGCCATGAACGCTCCCTGGCTCAGCAGCGGGATCCCCGCCAGGCCGACCGCCGCGTTCAGCCCGACGGCGGCGAGGGCGGTGCACAGCCAGCCGGCCACGTCCGCGGTCCGCGACGGACCGAGGGCCACGGGAGCGACGGCCGCGGCGGCGAGCACCGCGAGCGTCCCCCAGGCGTGGACGCCCCACGCCGCCCGGACGTCCCTCCCCGCGCCGGCCAGGGCGCTCGCGAGGTCCCGACGCGCACGTATGACCGCCCCCGCCACCGGCCGGCTCATTCCACCGGGGCGGTCTCGCCCCTGCGGCGGCCCACCACCGCCACCAGCACCGCCACCACGAGCGGCGCCACGTCCCGCCACGAGGGACCCAGACGGAACCCCCCGATGTGGACCGAGGCCACCGCGGTCTCCAGGACGCCGATCCCGAGCCCGGCGGCGAACGAGCGCCACGGCGAGCCGAACCCGGCCAGCAGGGCCGCGGCCAGTCCCTTCAGCCCGAGAAGCGCGCCGGTGTCCGCGTTCACTGGTGCGCCCGGCGCCGCCACCACGGCGGCGAGAGCCGCCAGCGCCCCGATCCCCGCGAAGGCCGCCGCCAGCAGCCGGTCCACCGGCAGGCCCACCGCGTCCGCCGCGTCCAGGTCCGAGGCCAGCGCCTGGAGCGCCTTTCCATGCCGGCTCCGCCGAAGCACCGCCGCCGAGATCGCCGCCAGGGCCACCCCCACCGCGATCACGAAGAACGCCCTGGCCGGCACGAACGTGCCGCCTCCCAGCGAGATCGCGCCGCCCCGCCCGATGCGGTCGAACGGCAGCGGGTCGGGCAGCACGTAGGCCCCCCGGACGAAGGACGCCGCAAGGAACCCGTGGATGGCGAAGGCGGCGGCGACCATGGCCCCCACCCACCCGATGGTCGAGCGACGCCGCAGGAAGGGCCGCACCGCGAGCCAGTACAGGAGCAGGCCCGCCGCGATCGCCACGGCCAGCCCGCCGATCAGTGCCAGCGCATAGCGCCACGCGGGGACGTTGGTCGCCGTGACCGGGCCGGTTCCTGCCGCCAGGGCCAGCGTGGCGAACACCGCCAGCCCCACCAGGTCACCCAGCGCGAACGGGACGACGCCGGTCAGTCGGTAGGCGAGGGAGGTTCCCACCGCCACGAGCCCGTACACCGCTCCGGCGGCCAGGCCGGTCACCACCACCTGGATGGTCAGCGACACGAGCGCTCCGGGAGGGTTGTGTTGACGGTGGACGAAGCGTCGCCGGAGTATAGCCGCGCCGTGGTGCCCGATCCCCTCGCCCGCACGCTCGCCGCCGGCGCCCTGGTCGTCCTCCTGGCGGCGTGTGGGACCGGAACCACGGACGCCCCACCGGCCACGCCGTCCACGGTGACGGTCTCCCAGGCCCCGGGGGGACTGACCAGGCCCACCGTCCTGCCCTCCAACCTCCCGGCCTGCAAGTACCCCCTGCACGTCGCCACACCGACGTGGCTACCCGTCGACCTGCCATTCCCCGTGGGGACCTACACCTACCAGGTGCTTCCCGACTCCAACGGGTACCACCGCGCCCTCCTGCTGCTCCCGACCACCCTCGACAAGCTGACGCGGTTCGTCCTCACGCAATGGCCGAAGGCGGGGTGGGTGCTGGGGCGAGGCGACTCCGAGGCCGGCGAGGTGGAGGACCAGTTCGTGAAGTCGCCCGCGGTCGGCGCGTTCAAGGCCGTCTCCGAGTACTGCGCACCCGGCTTCTCGAGGATGCTCATGGTCTTCACCGAACAGACCGCGGTGCTGCCGGGCTTCCCGAGCCCGTCGGGCTCGAGCAGCCCGCTGGTCACCTCCCCGTCGCCGACCGGCTGATCCGGGGAGGCCCTCCAGGAACCCTCAGGAGCGGCTCCACACCAGCAGGCTCCCCAGCGCAAGGACCATCGCCACCACCACGGCGGCAGCGACTCGAGCCGGCCCTCCGGACGGGATGGCCGGCGCGCCGGCGGCCGGAGGCTGCGGGGGCGCCAGCACGAAACGGTAGACAGTCCGGGCCGGCCCGAGCGGGTCCGGGTTCCCCAGGTACGCGTCGTACTGCCGGAGCCGCGCGGTCATCCACATGGTGTCGAGGATGTCCCGCAGCAGGTCTCGCCCGCTCACGGAACCCGGGTCGAGCCGGAGGGCCTCGGTCCATGTGGCGGCGTTCGTCGCGGGGCCGAGCGGTCCGGGGTCGGGGGGAGCGGGCCCGACGTCGATCGCGATGTCCGGGAGGCGGAGGTCCCGGACCGATGCCTCGACGCGAACCCATTTCCGCAGGGGCTTCCAGCCGCCCAGCAGCGCGGAGAACTCGATCGCCGCGTGCCGGCCGGTACCCACCTGGCGGGCGTGCCGGGCGTTGATGTCCCACTTCCTTCGGGCCGGAAGCTCGATCCTCCCCGAGATCCGCATGGGCGCTTCCAGGTTCGCCGTTCGCACCGAGACGGGTTGCTCTACCGGCACCTCGACCGGCACGCCGCCGACGCCGGGTTTCGGTCTCGCGTTCCGCTCGAGATCGGCCCGAATGGCGTCCAGGGTGGAGGCCGCGACGACCAGATCGACCCCGCCGTCGACCACCTGGATCGGCACGGCGGACCTGTTCTCAACGACCAGGCGGATCTGGAGATGCCCGGACGCGGGCCGGCCCGGTTCCAGAGGCCGTCCGTCCACGGTCATCGACAGCCGGACCTGGACCGGCAGCCGGGAGGCTTCCTGGTCGGGGAGCAGCGTCACCTCCGCGCCGAGCTCCTTCGTCCCGGAGGAGAACCCCTGCCACAGCACGGCGCCCTTGCGAAGCCCGGGCTCGGTGTCGGAGCCCGGAAGCGCCTGGACGTCACTGGCCGGTCCGGGGATCTTGAACTCGAAGTCGCCCAGCCCGGACAGGACCAGGCGCTGGTCGTCCACCACCGCCACCGGTGAGCCATCCAGCCCCATCGACACCCGGACCTCTTCGCGGTCGGTGGCGGGGCCGGGGATGCGGGTCTCGATCCCCTTGGGGCCGTTCAGGAGGCGCTCGATCCCGGCGCCCACGGCCACGGCGTCGGCCTCGGTGGGCAGCTTGACCCGCACCGTCTGGTCCCCACCGGCCCGGGCGGCCGTGGCCGGAGCCAACGCCACCGCCAGCATCGGGATGGTCGCCGCGAGCAGCGCGGCGGCGCCCCGCCGTCGGGCTACGCGGGACGGATGGTGATGGACACGTCCGTTCGTCCCTCGCATGGCACGGTCAGTTTGACCTGTCCCGTGGTCGAGTTCCCGGAGAAGTTGACCTCCGCGTCGTCCTCTTCCTTCTCCGACGAGGTCACCGTGTACCCGCCCGTGCTCAGCGCGCTCTTGTAGTCGCCGTACACGCCCTCCAGGTCGTCGTTCACGACCCCGGTCACGATGGTGGACGGCCCTGCCGGCGACACATCGGTGACGACGATGTCCGAGGGGCCGGGAAACGCCGCCGCCACGCTGGGCACGGTGGCCAGGGCTGACGGCACCGGCCCGCAGCCCCCTCCGGCGCTCGTCTCGCTCCCCGCAGTTTCGGTCTCGCCCTTCTTGGAGCACGCCCCCAGCAGGAGGCCCATGGCCAGCACGAGCACCAGCGTCCTTCTCATCAGCCCCCGCCCTGTCGAAGCCCGGAAGCCCACCCCCGAACCGGGCCTGGCTCGCGGGATGCTATCCAGTCTGCCGGATCACCGGCAGCGTCGAGGACAGCGGATCGTCCTCGACCGGGGCGTAGGTCATTCCCCGGAACACCGCGAAGTACACGTCGTCGTCCACCACGCCGTCGTGGTTCTTCTCGTTGAACCCACGCTCGTCCCCGTTGGCCCCCCGGGTCTCCACCTCGTTCAGCGCCTGCACCAGCGGCGCGCCGGTCTGGCCCCCCGACGCCTGGAGCGCCTTGGCCAGCAGGTTCACGAAGTCGTATGGATACATCGCGTAGTCGGGGGGCTGGAGGACCTCCTGTCCCGAGGGTGTCTTCACGCCGGTGTCGTCGGGGCCGAAGGCCTTCTGGTACGCCCGCTGGAACCGGAGGAAGGGACCCGGGCCGCGTTCCGCCGTCATCCGGCCGGCGGCGAAGGTGAGCCCGTCCACCCATTCCGGATGGTCGGCCAGCTGCTGACGGATCAAGGGGTCCTCGCCGGACGGGGGCGTGTAGATGGGGACGTCCCAGCCGCTCGATCGCGCGGCCCGGACGACCTGGGCGATGGTCGAGGCGCGTGCCCACACCAGGAGCGCGGTCGCGCCGGACCTGCGGGCCTGGAGGACCTGGGGCGAGACATCGGTCGCCGACGCCGGGACCGTGATCTTCGCGGCCACCGCATCCGGGTTGTGGCCGAACGCGTCGGCCAGGGCACGCGTGCCCTGCTGCCCGTAGTCGGAGTCGTCCGTGAGCAGGGCCACCTTCAGCCCCTTCGGGATCAGGTACTCCGCATAGCGGAAGGCGACCCCGTGGTCGGTGGGCGCGATCCTGAACAGGTTGGGCCGGGTCTGGGGATCGACCTCGCCCTCGCCGCCCTGGTACGTGATGCAGATCGGGAGGTGGGCGGCTTCCGCCGTCTGCCACGACGCGTCGATGCCCGTCCCCTCGTCGACCACCGCGACCGCGTGGTCGGCGACGGCCTGCCGCACGTTGGCCAGGGCCCGCTCCGCGGACAGCCCGTTGTCGTAGCGCTTGACCACCAGCCGGTAGGTGGTGTTCCCGATGACGAGCCCGCCCCGCGCGTCGATCTGGTCCACGGCCAGCTGGACGCCGTTGGCGATGGTCTGCCCGACGAAGGCGTCCTCCGAGAACGGAGCGTTCACGGCGATGAGCAGGGTGGCCTGGTGCGCCGGCTGCGATCCCCCGCCGGAGCAGGCCTGGAGCGCGGCCACGAGCGGGAGGGTGGCCACCGCCGCGGAGAGCGCTCGAGACGCGGGCCTGCGCATGCGAGGGCCGAGTGTATGGCACCCCGCCCTGCTGGGCGGCTCCAATCTGGTCCGATCGGCGTCGGGCGAGTGGGGCCGCAACGAACGGCGGCGCCGGTAGGATGGGCCGGATGCGAGTCGCGGTGGTCGGAGCGACCGGAGCCGTCGGACGGGAGATGGTCCGCACCCTCGAGGAGCGTGGCTTCCCGGCCGACGAGCTCGTCCCGCTGGCCTCGCCGCGCTCGGAGGGCAAGCGCATTCGCTTCCATGGCGAGGAGTTCGTGGTGCGGCCGCTCTCGCCGTCGGCGCTGCGGGGCGTGGAGCTCGCGCTGTGGTCGGCCGGCGCAACCGTCTCCCGGGCCGTCGTGCCCGAGGTGGCCGCGGCCGGGACGGTGTGCGTGGACAACTCCTCGGCGTTCCGCCAGGACCCGGACGTCCCCCTGGTGGTGCCCGAGATCAACCCCGAGGCCCTGGAGGGTTCGCCGCCGCCGCGGATCGTGGCGAACCCGAACTGCACCGCCATCACCATGCTGATGGCCGTGGCGCCGCTGCACCGCGCCGCCGGCCTCCGCTCGCTGGTGGTGTCGTCCTACCAGTCGGTGTCCGGCGCGGGGATGCGGGCCATCCTGGAGCTGGCCGACCAGGTTGAGAAGCTGCACGGAACGGAGGAGCACCTGGTCCGCCCCGACCACGACGCGCTGCCGAGGGGCGACGTGTTCGGCCGGACCATCGCCTTCAACGTCCTGCCGCTCCAGGGCGGGATGGAGGGCGACTGGACCGGCGAGGAGCGCAAGCTCATGGGGGAGCCCCGGAAGATCCTGGGGCTGCCGGACCTGGAGGTCCACGCCACGGTGGTGCGCGTCCCGGTCGTCACGGGCCATTCCGTGAGCGTGTACGTGACCTTCGACCGCCCCATCACGCCGGACGAGGCCCGTGAGGTGCTCGGTCGGGCGCCGGGCGTGCGGGTGGTGGACGACCCGGGCGCCGGTATCTACCCGACCCCGCTCGACGCCGCCGGGATCGACGACGTGCTGGTGGGCCGGGTCCGGCAGGCCGAGGGCCGGGACGACGCCCTGCTGCTGTTCGCCAGTGGCGACAACCTCCGCAAGGGCGCGGCCCTCAACGCCGTGCAGATCGCCGAGAAGCTCTTCCTGTAGGAGAACCGACCCGGAGCCGAAACGCGATGGAGTTCCTCAGGTCCGAGATCCACGAGGCGCGGACCCTCCCGCCGGGTTCCGACGAACCGGCCACCGTGCCCGTCGAGGTCCGGTGGGATCCCCTCACCGGCCACACCACGCGGCTGATGGCCTCCGGCGGCGCGCTGATGCCGAGGAACGACTTCGACCTCCACGCGCTGGCCGACCAGACCGCCACGACGTGTCCGTTCTGCGGCGACAGCGTGGACGCCCTGACCCCGCGGCTGGTTCCGGAGATCTCGCACCAGGGGCGGATCCGCCGGGGCGAGGCCGTGCTGTTTCCCAATCTGCTGGCCTACGCGAAGCACGCCTCGGTGTCGGTGTACTCGGCGGGCCGCCACTTCCTGCCGCTCGGCGACATGACCCCGGAGCTGGTCGGCGACAACCTGGCCACCCAGGTCGCGTTCGCCAAGGCGGTGCAGGGCTTCGATCCGGCCTCGCGGTGGGCGTCCATCAGCGCGAACCACATGCTGCCGTCGGGGAGCTCGCTGTTCCATCCGCACCTGCAGGGAGCCGTCGATCCCACCCCGACCACCATGCAGCGCATGCTGGCCGAGACCCCGGCCGAGCGGTTCACCGGCTATCTGGAGGCCGAACTGGCCGACGGCCGGCGGTACCTGGGCAGCACCGGCAGCGTGGAGTGGCTGGCCTCGTTCGCCCCCATCGCGCCCGCCGAGCTCCGGGCGTTCGTCCCCGGCTGGGCCTCCCCGGCCGAGCTGTCGCCGTCGCTGGTCGAGGAGCTGGGCCGAGCTGTCGCCACCGCGCTCGGCCTGTACGCGGAGATGGGCTACGAGAGCTTCAACATGGCCATCTACGGCGCGCCCCCCGGGACCCCGGGCTATCCGCTGAACCTGCGGATGGGCGTGCGGTCGAACCTGAAGCCGCTGTACCGGTCCGACGCCACGTACTTCGAGCGCCTGCACTGGGAGGGCGCGATCGACATCTTCCCCGAGGAGCTGGCCGAGCTGGCAGGCGACCGGTTCCGACGGTGACCGCCAGTTGACGCGGCAAGTAAGAATTCTTACTGTAGAGGTATGAAGGCAGTCGTCAGCGAGAAGGGCCAGGTGACCATCCCGAAGCGCCTTCGGGAGCGGCTGGGGATCCGCCCGGGGCAAGTCCTGGAGTTCGAGGAGGAGGCCGGACGTTTGGTGGCTACCAAGGCCATCCCCGAAGAGGATCCGGTGGACGCCGTGTTCGGGATCCTCGACCTCGGCATGAGCACCGACGAATTCATGCGCGAACTCCGTGGCGATCCAGATACGGTGTGATCACGGCCGTCGATACCAACGTCCTCGTTGACGTGTTCGCTTCGGATCGCAGGTTCGGGGTGTCCTCACGCGAGGCGCTTCGACGGTGCCGTCGGGAGGGTGCGCTCGTGGCATGCGAGGTCGTCTGGGCCGAAATCGCGTCCGCTTTCCTCACTCCAGCGGAGGCACAGGGTCGCATGGAAGGGCTCGGGATCTCGTTCTCGCACGTCGACCGTGACGTTGCCCTCGTCGCGGGGGCTGAATGGCGATCGTACCGGCGAAGGGGCGGCCCACGGGAGCGCATCGTGGGGGACTTCCTCGTTGGGGCCCACGCCCGGCTCCGGGCCGACCGCCTCCTGACCCGGGACCGGGGATTCTACCGAACCTACTTCGAGGGGCTCGAGATCCTCGATCCCACTCGCGCCTGAGGCTATGGGCCAGGCGGCGGCGGCCAGGCG
The DNA here is from genome assembly GCA_030774015.1 of Actinomycetota bacterium. Classification (NCBI taxonomy): domain Bacteria; kingdom Bacillati; phylum Actinomycetota; species Actinomycetota bacterium. The sequence goes on from JALYLZ010000082.1 coordinate 17,963, forward strand.
GCGCCCTCGAGGAGCCGGACGAAGGACTTGCCGGAGTCCGTCCAACCCTCGCGGAGGTAGAACGCGTGGGCCCGGGTCCGCCAGTTCGCCGACTCCAGCCTCATGGCGAAGCAGCCGCGTTCCCGAGCCAGCTCCTCCGCCCGGGCCAGCAGGGCCGCGCCGACGCCGCGGCTCCGCGTGGCCTCCGACACGATGAGGTAGGGGGTCCAGGCCTGGGGCTTGGTGAAGTTCAGCCAGGTCTGGTACTCCATGTCCACGAACCCGACCACGCCGCCGTCCAGCTCGCCGACCAGGGCCTCGGTGTCCTCCCGTTCCAGGTAGGCCAGGAAGAGCTCCCGGGTCGGAGCCTCGTCGGGCGTTCCCAGGACGGCGGGCCGACCCAGCTCCGCAAGCAGCGCGGCCACGGCCGGCCAGTCCTCGGAACGGGCCCGGCGAACGGTCACGGCCACCGGACGAGCCTCGGGATCAGAAGAAGTCGGGCGCCCACGGGGGAGAGCCCGCGAACAGCCGGCCCAGGAAGGGCAATCCCGGATCGTCGGCATCCAGGGCGCCCAGGTGGACCAGGTCGGCGGCCGACACGTAGCCGGCGTACAGGGAGGTCAGCAGCCCGATGGGGATGGGCCGGCGGGGCGGGCCGTCCTCCGGGACCACCTTCACGGCCCCTCCCTCCGCCACGATCCGGAACGGGCCGCGGTTCTCCGGGAACAGGTCGTCGGCCACGGCAATGGTGGCCTCGCCGTCCACCTCCGGATAGCCCCGGGCCTCGAGGGCGCCGGCGACGTCCAGCAGACGGGACATGTTGCGGAACGTCCAGTGCGCCTTCAGCGACTGCTCCGGAACGAGCAGCCCGAGCGGCTCGTTGGGCGGTCCGTGCCACGAGAGCTCCGAGCCCAGGCTGGCGAACCGGCGGAAGTACCCCAGCAGGGCGGTGGCCGCGGCGGGCGTCGTCGCGACCAGGTGGCTGCACCCCAGCCGGTACCCCCAGTCGTCGGGGAAGTCTTCGAGGGCGAACGGGGCGTAGCCGTCGATGCCGTCCGCCCCGCGCACCACGACGGCTCGCGTCTGCTGCTGGTCCGGGGTGAAGCCCCGCCGGAGGACGCGCCGCTGCCACCACAGGTCGTCGTCGCCTTCCGCCGGCCCGTTGTGCGTGGCGGCGAACCGCCGGTAGCACTCCTTCAGCGCGTCGAGGTCGTCCTCGCGGAACTCGTCCACCTCGGCCTTCTCGTCGGCCCGCGGCAGCTCACGGGTCGGAGCCCGGTACTCGGTGTAGACCCCGGCGTACTCGAACCCCAGCCGCCGGTACACCGTTACCGTGGCCGGGTACAGCGTGGAGACGACCTTGCCGTCGTGGCGGGCCTGGCGCAGGACCGAGCGCATGAGGTCCGAGGCGATGCCGCCCCCGCGGCGCTCCGGAGCCGTGGCCACGCTGGCGATACCTGCCATCGGCACGGCCTGCCCACCGAACCACTGCCGGAGGTCGTACGTGCGCGCGGTCGCCACGACGCGATCGCTCTCGAAGGCGCACTGGAACTGATCGACCTTGAACTCCGCGATCATCCGCTCGGCGACCGCTGCGGGCGGATTGAAGGAGAAACGCAGCACCGCGCCGACCTGCGCTCGTTCCTCCTCGGTGGGCTGCCGGATGACGATCACGATGCCCGAGTGTAGCGGCCGGTGGTGACGGGCTACCCGACGGGCGTTCGGCGCGCTACTTGGGGCGCGAGGCGAAGGCTCCGGTGTTCGCGGGCGTGCCGCGCATGTTCGGCCAGTCCGAGCCGGTCGGACGCCCGTTGGTCCGGAACACGAACACGGATCCCTGCCGGGTCACCACCGCGACGTCGATCCTGCCGTTGCCGTCGAGGTCCCCGGCGGCGACCGAGGCCTGGACCCATTGCCCCACGAACTTCGGCCAGCCGTGCGGCTCCGAGCCGTTGGTCCGGAACGCGTGGACGTCGCCGGCGCCATTCCCGATCAGGATCTCGGGCTTCCCGTCGCCGTCCACGTCGGCCAGCACCGACGCGGTCAGGAACATCCAGTCCTCCACCACCCGGGGGAACGCCGTCAGGTACGCGCCGGTGCGGGTGCTCCACGCCGAGACCAGGTGCTGGAACTCCTGGCGCTTTCCTGCGTAGACGGCCGCCCCGAACAGCCGGGTGTCGGTGGACCCGGTGACCAGGTCGGGGTGCCCGTCCCGGTCCAGGTCGCCGAAGGCCAGGTTGGCCACCGTGGCCACCGAGTCCTGCGTGCCGACGTGCGGGTCCCGGTTCGCCCCGAACGTTCCCGAGAAGAACACGCCTCCCTGGGCGGTGGCGCCGCCGTGGAACTCCTTGCCGTGCCCCGTCAGCAGGTGGAACCGCGAGGTGAACGCGCTGATGGCGACCTCCATGGCTCCGTCGTGGTTCACGTCCGCCAGGACCGGGCTCTCGGGGACGCCCTGCCCGACCACCGGGATGGAGTTCGGGGCCACGGCGTCGATCGCGACCGGCCACCCCTTCTGGTAGCTGCCGTCGCCCCGTAGCGCGTAGACGCGGGCCGTGGTGCCGTAGGTCTCCCCGTCGCCGATCACGACCTCGTTGTGGCCGTCGCCGTCGATGTCGCCGATGGCGGGGGAGGACGCGATCTTGGCCGTCTCCATCCCGGGCTGGGCCGGGTCGTCCAGTAGCACGGGCCAGCCGCCCAGTGGGCTGCCGCCGGCGTGGAAGGCGTACACGCGGCCGTCGCCGCCGCCCACCACGACCTCGGGCCCGTCCTTGGCCGTGCCGTCCAGCTCGCCCACGGCGGGCGAGGAGATCACCGTGGATTCCCAGTGCGGGTGGGCCGGATCGGGGCCGAACGGCGTCCGGGTGGCGACCGGCCATCCGGGAAGCGGCTTGCCCTTGTGGTTCCAGGCGTAGACCTTCCCGTCCAGCCCGCCGATGACCACGTCCGGATGGCCGTCCCGGTCCAGGTCGGCCACGGCCGGCGAGGAGGTGAAACCGGCCCGCAGGTCGCTTCCGGCGATCGGGATGGGATCCTCTTCCACCGGCCACCCGGGAAGCTCGTGTCCGTTGGCCTGGAACGCGTGGACCAGCCCGTTCGAGTCGGCCACGATCAGCTCGTCGCTGCCGTCGCCGTTCAGGTCGGCGAACTGCGGCGAGGACTCCACCGACCCGTGCAGGTCGATCGGGAAGTGCCGCCGGAGCGTGGGGTCGCGCAGGACCACGACGCCCTGCCGGTCCTGGCCGGCGGCACCGTTCCCGTCGGTGACCTGGAGGCGCAGCGTGCACAGTCCGTTTCGCTGCTTCGACGCCAGGAACGTGCCCAGCTTGCCGGTGAACGGCGCCGACCCCGACCCCTTCGCCAGGACGGTGAAGTGCCCGGGCTGCATGCCCCGGCCGACCGAGAGCGTCCAGTCGTACGGCCCGTTTCGGGCCGAGACGGTCCCGGTGACGGCGACGTGGCCCTTCACCGTGCGGTACCAGTCCGGCGCGTTGATGTCGGCCACGGGCGGGATCTTCCCGGCGTCGGCCGTGACCATGTCCACGGCCGCCGCCGCGTCCACCCGCCCCCATCCGGTGAAGCGGTCCCAGCCCTTGGCGTAGTGGTACGGCCCGCCGACCAGGTCGTCGGCGCTCTGCCGGATGATCTGGGTGACCTCCTGCGGGGACAGCGTGAGCCCGAGGGCCCTGGCCCGGGAGATCACCAGCGCGGCCACGCCCGCCACGTGCGGCGTGGCGCCCGAGGTGCCGCTGATCTTGCCGAACCCCCCGCCGAAATCGGTGGTGAAGGTGTCGGTGGGGGCCACGACGTCGACGACGGGGCCGTAGTTCGAGTAGGTGGCCTTCACGGTGAAGTCGGACGCGGTGGGCAGCCCGGTCCCGTCGGTGTCGGGGACGATCGCGCCGACCCCGATGACCGGGTCGAGCCAGGTCGGGGAGTTCGGGTGGACGCTGAACTCGTTCGCGGTGGCGGCGACCATGACCACGCCCTTGCCTTCCGCGTAGGCGACGGCGTCCCGGAGGGCCTTGCCGCTGTCGGTGGACCCTATGCTCATGGTGACGACGTCCGCGCCGTTGTCCGCGGCGTACCGGATGGCCTGGGCCACCCGGACCCCCGAGGCCAGGAACGTGTCGGAGACCCGCAGGACCATCAGCTTCGCCTCCGGGGCCACGCCGGAGACGCCGATCCCGTTGTCCTGCTGGGCGACGGCGACCCCGGCCGTACCGGTGCCGTGTCCGTAGCCGGTGTCGTCGGTGGCGTCGTTGTCGTTCTCGTAGAAGTCCCACCCGCGCCAGTCGTCCACGTAGCCGTTGTGGTCGTCGTCGAGACCGTTCGTGCGCCTGTCGTGGCCGGAGGCGTCCAGCCCGGTCTCGCCCGGGTTGTTCCAGATCTGGTTCTCGAGGTCGGGCTGGGTGAAGTCGAGCCCGCTGTCCAGGCTCGCGATCACGACGCCGGCCCCCCTGGTCACCGTCCAGGCGGTGTCGGCGGAGATGCCCCGCCCGTCGGAGCGGAGGTCCCACTGCTCGTCCAGGCACTTCGGGTCGCCGCAGTGCTCGAACAGCGGGTCGTTGGGCGTGACGGTGGCCGTGGAGGCCGGGGCGGCTCCCAGCAGGGCGGCCACGGTCAGCGTGGCGAGCAGGATCCTCCCCCCGAGGCGCACGAGGCGAGATTCTCCAAGACTGGACCGGGGAACGCCAGGGCCGGATTCCCTCGCGGCGACGGGGCCGGAGCTCCCTCGCCACAGAGGCCCGGTTTGCCCTGGTCGGCGACCCCTCCCGCACGCCATAATCAGCGGGCCGAGCAGGGGAGCGGGAGCTGGAGAGTTCCGGGGGGCCGGTCGCGCAGGTTGCGCAGGTTCGGAGGGAGCGTTTCCTCCTCGAACCGGTCGTGCTCGCGTTCGCATTGGCGACCGTGGCGCTGGTGCCGCTGCTGCTCACCGGCGCCCTGGGCCGAGCCCTCGATCCCCGCTCGTTCTCAGGGTTCGCGCTGGTCCTGGGTGCCGCCCTGGCCGTTCCCCTCTACCTCCTCCCGGCCAAGGAGAACGCGGCCCCGCTGTGGTGGGTCGGCGTGGGGCTGGCGGCGCTGGCCGCGCTCCAGGTGGTCGACGTCCTGGTGGTGTGGACCCTCTCGCCGGGAAGCGCCGGCACCTACGCCGCCTCGGCCAGCCTGGCCAAGGCGGTGTTCCTGCTGGAGCTTCCGGCCGTGGCCCGGGCCACCCGGCCCGGCCCCTCTGGTCCCGGCTCCATCCGCGGGGTGCTGGCGTGGTCGATCCCGGCCGCGGCGCTGACCGCGCTCATCGAGATCGCGCCCGGCCGGTTGCTGTCCCTGGCGTTCGGGAGCGGGTACGCCGACGCCACGGGGCCCCTGCGAACCGTCGCGCTCTCCATGCTGCTGGCTGGCCTGTCGTTAGCAGCCGTGCAGGTCCTGCTGGCGGCGGGACGGATCTCGTGGGTGTCGTGGGTGGCGCCCCTGGCGGCGGCGGGAATCCCGCTCGCGTTCGCGGCCGGGACCAGGCCGGAGCTGCTCGCGCTGTGGATGCTCCTGGTCCAGGCGGCGGTGTTCGCCCTGCTGGCGGCGCACGCGGTCCGAGTGGCCTTCCCGGCGGCGCCCGCTAAGCGGGTCCTGTTCCTGGCCTGGCGCGACACGCGCCATCCGGAGGGCGGCGGGTCGGAGGTGTTCGTGGAGGAGATGGCCCGGGGCCTGGCCGCGGCCGGACACGACGTGACCATCTTCTGCGCCGGGTACGAGGGCGCTCCTCGCTCGGAGGTGGTGGAGGGCGTCCGGTTCGTCCGGCGAGGGGGGAGGAAGAGCGTCTACCTGTGGGCCGCGTGGTACCACCTGACGGGCCGGCTCCACGGCCACGACGTGGTGGTGGACGTCCAGAACGGCGTGCCGTTCTTCTCGCCGCTGTACTGCAGCCGTCCGGTGGTGGTGCTCATCCACCACCTGCACCAGGAGCAGTGGCCCATGGTGTTCCCGGAGCGCACGGCCCGGGTGGGGTGGTGGATCGAGTCCCGGCTGGCCCCGGCCCTGTACGCCCGAGCCTCCTACGTCACGGTGTCCGACGCCACCCGGAGCGACCTGGGGCGGCTGGGCGTCGAGCCCGAACGGGTGTCGGTGGTCCACAACGGAGTCCGGCTGCCCGCGGCCTCCGGTTCCCTGCAGAAGACCCCCAATCCGTCGATCTGCTTCCTGGGACGGCTGGTGCCGCACAAGCGCGTGGAAGTGCTCCTGGAATCGGCCGCCCGGCTCCGCGAGGACCATCCCGACCTCACCGTGACCGTCGTGGGCCAGGGATGGTGGGAGCCGAAGCTGTTCGACCTCCGGTCGCGTCTGGGGCTGGAGGACTGCGTCCGGTTCACCGGCTGGGTGGACGAGGAGACGAAGGCCCGGATCCTCGAGGAGTCCTGGGTCCTGGCCATGCCGTCGGTGAAGGAGGGCTGGGGCATCGCGGTGATGGAGGCCGCCGCGGCCGGCATCCCGGCCGTGGGGTTCCGGGTGGGAGGGCTCGCCGAGTCCATCCAGGACGGCACGACCGGCCTGGTGGCGGACGACGAGGAGGGATTTCAGGCGGCGCTTCGGCAGGTCCTGGAAGACGGGGACCACCGGGACCGGCTGGGCGCTCGGGCCAGGGAACGGGCCGCCACGTTCGCGTGGGGCGACAGCGTCTCCGCGTTCGAGAAGGTGCTGGACGGGGCGGTGGCGCGGAGCGCCGAAACGATCCCGGCGGCGGTCTACAGCTGAGGCGCTACGGCTCCGGGCCTAGAGGCTACGGCCCGTAGACGATCAGCGGGCTGCCGGAAGTCCCTCCGGGGTTCTTGCTGATCACGATGAGCAGCGCAGCCAGGAAGGCCAGGGCCGCGGAGGAACCCACCGTCACCAAGAGCATCCACCACCACTTGGTCAACCAGGCCCACATGGCTTCCTCCAGCCCTTCCGTCAGATGAACGAAGGATAGCAGTGCGGCTCAGGCGAAGCCAGCGGAACTTCGCAGCCGGGCCGCCAGCAGCGCGATCAGCGCGAAGAGGACCACGGCGTCTGCGGCCACGATGGGCGCGGCCGGTGGCCGTTCCTGGCTGGTCGCTCGGGGCGCGGCCGGCGAACGAAACAGCGTCAGCTCCGGGGAGTCGAACACGCGCTGGAGCCCTCCCACGCGGCTGTTGAACTGCCGCCAGTCCGCTTCCTTCAGGACCAGGAGATACCGAGCCCCCAGGGACGGCAGTGCCGGGCCGAGCGGCCGCCCGCTCGACACGACGCGGTCGGCTCGCCGGGCCAGCGGGTCCTCGGACGGGAGTGTCCCCGACCGCAGCTCCAGGCGCTCCGTGGTCAGGGCGGGCCGGGTGAAGAACCGCTGCGCGGGATCGAGGACGATGTGGCCGTCGTTCCACGCGAACGGCAGATAGAGGTGCCACGGGAGCACCAGGACGCTCCCGGGGACGGGGTCGGCCGCCATGACGGCGCGTGCCTGCGACCAGCTCGCCGGGTACCGCACACTGGCCAGGCCGTTCCCGGCTCCCCAGGCCAGGGTGGGTACCAGCGAGATCGGAAGGATGGCCAGGATCACCGCGCCGGCACGGGCTGCCGTGGCCCGGGGCGGGGCCGCGTCGAGGATCCGTTCCACGCCCATGCCGAACCCGACCGCCAGGGCCAGGGCCAGCGGGGGGACGAACTTCTGGGAGTCACGGAGCAGGCCTCCCCCCGGTGCGTGCAACGCGATCCACCGGTTCGCGGCCGCCAGGCCGGGCACGCTGTCGCCGGTGGCGAGGGCCAGGCCGATGGCCGCGCCCGCCACCAGGGCGGTCGTGGCGAAGCGAGGCCACCGCTTCCTGAGCGTCCACCACCCCACCGCCGCCACGGCCACGATGCAGAAGAAGCTCGGGATCCAAATCCAGGAGGACCGGCCGGGCGGCGCCAGATCCGTGTTCCACATGCCACCCAGGGAGAGCAGGCTCCCCACCGTGCCGAGGGGCGAGTCCGACCGAGCGGCGAACGCATGCAGTCCGGCCGCGGTCGAGGGCAGGCCGCCGGGCCGCAGGATGGACGGCACGAGCCAGGGGAGATTCACCAGGATCCCCAGGCCGAGGGCCCACCCCGCCCGGCGCAGGGATGCCACCCTCGGTCCCGGCCAGGGGGGCGCGGCCCCGAACAGCACGGCCACGCCGGCGGCCAGGATTCCGGAGTACGGGCCGGCCAACCCGGCCAATCCCAGCCACAGGCCCAGACGGGGCACGGCGCCGGGCTTGCTTCGCCGGAGGTCGAGCGCGGCGCCGGCCACCCAGGGAAGCGCCGCATACCCGACCAGCAGGAACCAGTGCCCGATCAGCAGGCGCTCGTACACGAAGGGGTTCCAGGCGTACAGGATCCCCGCGGCCAACCGCGCGCTCACCCGGCGGGCCGGCACCAGCCGCGCCATCCCCGCCACGGCCAGCACGAACACCCCGAGCAGGAAGACCTTCTCCAGGACGTCGCCGGGAAGGACCCGAGAGAGCACTGCCACGACCCCTTCCGTCGGGACCGCCCGCGGGACCTGCTGCGAGATGCCCGCCAGGTCGGCGGAGAACCGGTACCTGGGCACGAACACCATGTCGTACGACAGGACGTAGCCGGGGGTCAGCAGCGGCAGCATCACCAGAAGGCCGAGCCCGAGACCGGTGAGGGAGGCGGGCCAGCGGCGGACCAGCCCAGCCCAGCCGAGGGCCCGGGCGCGGGCTCGACGGATCGTGGTCGGGACTACGCGCTCGGTTCCTCTGCGGCGGCCGGCTGGGTCGTCCGGCGGACCCGGGGCGCCCGCGGAGCGCGTTGGCCCCGAAGCAGCAGGATCCCCAGCACCAGCAGGACGATGCCGATGATCGGCCCGAAGATCGGGATCCCGCTCTTCACCAGCTTGAGCTGCTTGACGTCCTGCTTGGACTTCGTGGCGTTGTCCGTCACCGTGGCGTCGTCGTAGGTCAGCTGGAGGTCCGCGAGGGGCTGGATCTGCTGCCCCTGGAACGACAGGTACTGCACGGCGTGCTGCTGGCCCTTGATGACCGCGCCGGTGACCGGCTCGATCCAGGTGGTGGTCTGCTCCAGGTAGCTGATGTCGGCGGTCACCGACTTCTGGTCCGGCTGGCCGACCAGCGTACCGGCCACGTCGAGGTGTCCGATCACGACGGGCCCGCCCGAGCCGTGGAACACGTACACCGTGAGGCCCTGGATGTTGCCTTCACGCACGAACTTCACCGGGAAGGCCCTCGCACCGCCATTGTCGTACAGCTGGTACGTGGTCTTCTGCGTGTCGAACGGGAACTTGATGGTGATGCCTTCCTCTTTCGGGTTCTCGCCGCAGCAGTGGACCGCGTAGCCCGTGGTGCGGTCGAAGACCACCTGGAGCTTGGTGGCCTGGATCAGGCTGTTGTGCTGGAGGTCCTTCAGGCTGTTGAACTCGCCGTACGAAGCGTCGGTCGTGGTGCCCTTCGTAGGGTCTCCCCGGAAGGTCTGGGTGTTCTCCACCGGGACCGGTCCGACCAGTCGCAGGAACTTGGGGCTGGTGTTGAAGTACCTCCCGTACCCGGTGGCGACGATCTTCTGGTAGCGGTCCAGGGGCGCCTTCTCCAGGCGTGGGACCGCATAGAAGCGGAGGAACGGAGCGAGGAACAGGAACAGGAAGCCCAGCATGATCAGCACGTAGCTACCGACCCGGCGCACCCGTCCCCCTTGTACACGAACCGATGGCTGAGCCTACTACGAAGTAACCTTGCTCCGGTAGCAGGCACGCCCTAGCCGGCAGGCCAAGCGCGAGGGCTGCGCCGGCTACTGGGCCGGCGTCTCCTCGCGGTCCTTGACCGGCTTCGGCTGCACCGCCGTCCGCCGCTTTCTGGGGCCTCGAAGCAGGAGCGCGCCGGCCACGATCAGCACGAGCCCCAGGATCGGCCCGAAGATCGGGATGACCGTTTTCTCGAGGTGCAGCTGGGAGAGCTGGGACTTCAACCGATGGGCGATGTGGTTGACGCTTTGCTGGTCCGGCGTGAGCGTGGTTTCGGCGACCTTGAGCACGGGCTTTCCCTGGTACGCCAGCCACCGCACGGCGTGCTGGATGCCCTTGAGGATGGCCCCCGTCTCCGGCTCGACCCAGTCCACCTGCCGGACCTGGTACGTCATGTCGGCCGTCACCGTCTTCTGGTCGGGCACGCCGACGAAGGAGCCCGGGACGTCCACGTGATCGATGACCATGGGGCCGGCCTGGATCAGGAACAGGTAGACACCGAGGCCGACGATGTGGCCGTCGCGGAGGTATGTGGCCGGCAGGGCCTGCTTCGCCGTGCCGTCCCACAGCTGGTACGTGGTCCGGTGCACGTCGAAGGGGAACTTCAGGGTGAGCCCCTCCGCGCGGGGGTTCTCGCCGCAGCAGTGGACCGCCAGACCGGTGACGCGGTCGAAGACGATCCTCGCCTTGGAGGCGTCGATGATCGCGTTGTGCAGGGTGTCCTTGGTGCTGGAGAAGGAGTCGTAGACGGCGGTGGTCGAGGAGCCGGCCTCCGGGTCGCCCCGGAAGACCTGCGTGTTCTCGAACGGGACCGGACCCACCAGGCGGAGGAACTTCGGGCTGGTGCTGAAGTACTGCCCCTGGCCGTCGGACACGATCCGGTCGTACAGGTCGAGCGGGGCCTTCTCCACGCGCGGGGTCGCATAGAAGCGAAGGAACGGCGCCAGGAAGATGAACAACAGGCCCAGCATGACCAGCACGAACCCGCCGATCCGGCGCATCTAATCCCCTGACTCCCCAGTCACCCTGCTGGCTGTGGACTGTAGCGGACCCGCACTCGCAATGAAAGCCCACGTAGTGCCCCTATTCCCCCGAGGTATCCTCCTCCCCCGTGGGAGCGTCCTCCTCGCCCGGCAGGCCGAACGTGGTGGTCGTCGTCCTCGACACGCTGACGGCCGCGGCGGCGGGCCTGGACAGGGCGTCGCCCCCCATGCCCGCCCTGGCCCGGATCGCCGATCGGGGTTCGTGGTTCCGCCACGCGGTCTCGAACGCACCCTGGACCCTGCCCGCGCACACATCGCTCCTCACCGGCCTCCTGCCGTCGGAGCACCGCATGGACACGTCCCGGCAGTTCGCGTTGTGGGAGCAGGAACCCGGCGACTGGAGGTCTCTCGCCTCGATCCTGCCGGCCGGCCCCGTCTCCGACCCCTCGCTCGGCGAGCGGTGGCTTCCCCGGCTCCTGGCCGCGGCCGGCTACGAGACCGCCCTGGTCAGCAACAACCCCTGGGTGGGACGGCTCACCCAGATGCACCACGGCTTCGACCGGATCCGCGACACGATCTCCGTCCACGTGTCCCGACGGCGCTCGCTGTTCCGGAGCCGCCCGCGCCTGCGCCGGAGCGCCCGTGCCGCCTACTACGCGTACCGCGCGGTGCGCGGCCAGGGCGACCTGCTGGCCGGCGACGCCATGGACCGGATCCGGGAGTGGCTGGGCGCCAGGAACCGGTCCCGGCCCTTCTTCCTGCTGGTCAACCTCATCGAGGCGCATGCCCCGTACCTGACACCGGAGGCCGCCGCCGCGGTCCGGGAGGCCGGCGGGGGGCCCGGCCTCGCGCTTCGAACCATGCGGCTCCTCGACCCGAGGCTCTCCATCCCCTTCAACCTCGGCGGGGAGGAAGCGGAACGCCACCCCCGGGCCCTCGTCCTGGCCCGACGCCTGCACGAACACGCCGCGCGCTACCTCGACGGGCTGATCCGGGAGCTTCACGAGTTGGCGTCGGGCCAGGGCGGCGAGGTGTTTTTCTGCGTCACGTCCGATCACGGGGAGTCGTTCGGCGAGCACGGCGCGCTCCAGCACGGGTTCACCGTGGACGAGCCCGCCTTGCACGTCCCGCTGGTCGTGTCGGGACCCGGGGTCCCGGTCCAGGAGGTCGGGGACACCGTGGATCTCCGGCGGATGTACGCCACGGTGCTCGAAGCGGCAGGCGTCGGCGTGCCGGAGGGCGCCGCGCCCTCGCTCCTCGATCCGGTGCGGGTCGATGCGGTGGCCGAGCGGGAACGGGTGGCCCTTCCCGCGTGGGCCCGGCTGGACTGGCCCGGCATCCAGGCCCGAACCCCGCGGCTCCGAGTCCTCTACCGCGATCCGTGGAAGCTGGTGATGGAGGGGACGACGGAGCGCCTTTTCGACCTGCGCGCCGATCCCGGGGAGGAGACGGACCGGGCGGCCGCGGAGCCCGAGGTGGTCGCCTCGCTTCGGGCCGGCCTTCCCCCGTGGCCGGAGGAAGGACCGCGTCGCGACCGCGTGGCCGGCGCCGACCAGCCGGCCATCGGGAACGGCCAGGTCCTGACGAAACGCGAGGAACAGGAGATGGTGGAGCGCCTCTCCGCCCTGGGGTACCTGGAGTGACCGGCGACTCCCTGCGCATCTCCTGGCTGATGCTCCCCGGCCAGCGGCCCTACCGGGAGCTGCACTGGCTCTCGCTCATGGAAGCCGCGCAGGTGACGGCGGTGGGCACCCCCAGGCCGCCCGAGCCGGTCCAGTTCCTCGAACGCCCCTACCGCCGGATCACGGGGCGGTTCACGGAGGCGGCCTCCCTGGCCTGGCTCCGCGGTCTCGACTCCATCCCGGAGACGGACTGGGTGGCCTCGCTCGAGCTGTGCAGCCTTGTCACCGGCCAGGCCACTGGGCTGGCCCGGCGACGCCATCTCCGCCAGGCCGTGCTGCTGTGGGGGAACGATCCGGGGAACCCGCTGTACCGCCTGCCGCCGTATCGCCAGGTCCTGGAGCGGGCCCGCGATGCCGACCTGTTCCTGTGCCTGATCCACGCGGCCAGGGACCACTGCGTCGAGCTGGGCTTCCCGGAGGAACGATGCGTCGTGGTGCACCCGGGGATCGACCTGGAGCTGTTCCATCCCGCCGAGAAGCCGGCAGCCGAACCCATCGCCGCCTTCATCTCGCCCCTGGCGTCGAACAAGGGGATCGACCGGGTGCTGGAGGCGTTCGACCTGGTGCGCCGGCGCCTCCCGGAGGCCCGCCTGGTGGTGGCGGGACGGGGGCCGCTGGAGGGAATGGTGGCCCAGCGCGCGGAGGCCTCCGGCGGCGGGATCTCGTTCCTCGGGAGGCTGGACCGCCCGGGGGTGGCGGACGCGCTGCGTCAGGCGGCGGTGTTCGTGACGGCCCCCCGGTCGACCCGCGTGTGGAACGAGCAGTTCGGGCTGGCCTACGTGGAGGCCATGGCCTCCGGGCTGCCCGTGGTCACCACGATCTGCGGGAGCAACCACGAGGCGGTGCCGGAACCGAACCGGCGGGTCCCCGACGACCGGGAGGCCCTGGCCGAGGCCCTCCTGTGGTTCCTCGGGGACGAGGGCCGACGTGCGGAGGTGGGCCGCCGGAACCGCCGGTACGTCGAGGAGCACCACGAGGAGCGTCGCCAGAGCCAGCTCATGCGCGACGCGTTTGCCTCCGTGGATGCGGCCCGGGCGGGCTGATCGGGAGAGGCGGCATGCCGGGGTCGAGGTACGAGCAGATCGAGGTGATCGTCGACCTCATGGTGCGCCTGGAACCGCGGAGCGTGCTGGACGTGGGGATCGGCAACGGGCTGTACGGGCTGCTGGTCCGGCAGTACGTGGAGGGTGCCGGGCCGTTCGCGGAGGGGGCGGTCCGCCTGGATGGCATCGAGATCTTCGAGGGCTACCTGACCGGCGTCCAGCGGACCGTCTACAACGACATCATGGTGGGCGACGCCATGGAGATCCTGCCCGGCCTCCCCTCCGGGAGCTACGACCTGGCGCTCGCGCTCGACGTCGTCGAGCACCTCCACGACCCCAGGGGCGACGAGCTCCTTGGCCATCTCCGCCGGGTGGCCCGGAACGTCATCGTGACCTCGCCGCGGGGCGAGTTCCCCCAGGGCGAGCTGTTCGGCAACGTCCACGAGACCCACGTGTCGAAATGGCCGCCCGCCCGGCTCCGACGGGCGTCCGCGGCGGTCGTGGTCCCGCACCCGTTCATCTCGATCGCCCTGTTCACCGACGATCGGCGCTTCGCCCGGTACTACCGCCGGTACCTCCGCGTGCGGCGGATGGCGATGCTGGCGCCGGCCTGGCTCGTCGCCCGGATGGTGAGCGTGGGGCCGCTTCGGGAGTTCGCCCTGCGCCGGGCCCGGGACGACGACGGGACCGACAGCGGCGGCCCCAGTCCCGGCCCCTTGGGGACGTCACCGGCCCCGTAGGGCCCCCACGGCCTGACCGGCGAGGTAGGCCACCGTCTCCGCCGCCCGCATGGCCACGATTCCCGCCGTCAGCCCGGGGTGCTCGGCCAGCAGGCGCCGGTTGCGGGCGAAGGCACGGGCGGTCGCCTTCGCCTGGGCCGACATGGCGCCCGGATGGGCCTGCCGGTATTTCGACAGCCCCAAGCCGTAGTAGTAGCGCTTGGCCACGACGCCCCCCAGGGTCAGCCGACCCTCCTCGTGGACGATCGGCGTGGTGGTCCGGGCCAGCCGGCGACCCTCGCGGAGCATCCGCATCCGGAGCTCGGCGTCCTCCGTCCCGGAGAGCCATTTGACGAACCCGCCGGTCTCCTGCAGGTACTTCCGGCGGACCATGCGGGGGGACTCGATCATGGCCTCGCCCAGGTAGCAGCGGCGCTCCAGAGCCCGGCACCGGGTCCAGTACCCCGGCCCCACCGTGACCTCCGGAATGAACACGCCTTCCGCGTGCTGTTCCAGGGCGGCCTGCACGGCCTCCTGCACCACCGTCGGCGGAAGGACCATGTCCGAGTCGATCCACAGGACGAAGTCGCCGCTCGATCGGGCCACCCCGGCGTTGCGCTGGGCGCTGCGCTCGGGACCGCCGCGGATCGCGGCGTCGGCTAGGCGCTGGGCGACCTCCCACGTGCCGTCCGTGCTGTCGTTGTCGACCACCACGAGCTCGATGGGCCCGTAGCGCTGGTCGCGGATCGAGCGCAGGCATTCCTCGATGGTCCGCACGGAGTTCCGGGTGGGGACGACGACCGACACGAGCGGGCGTGGCTCAGACAGCCGAACGCCCCCACCGGCCGGGCCACCGCTTGCGCCCGCGGTGGCGTCGCCGGCGACCCGGCCGCCTCCACCGGGGAAGGCCGGGAAGCATGGTGAGGCCGGCTCCCGCCACCAGCGCGAGCATCGGGTCGATCGAGGCCCGGGCCAGGGGCTCCCCGTAGGCCACCAGGGCCACCAGGGCCACCGCCAGTGGCGCCACGTACAACGGCAGGAGATCACCCCGGAACCGCGCCCGGAGGCGCCAGTACCCCCATGCCGCGAGGGCCAAGAGCGGCAGGAACGTCAGCCACTCCAGGAGCCATCCCTTGACCTCGAGGCCGCGCGCCGCGTGGGCGTCGCGTTCGTTGGTGGGACTCCACAGGTCGAACGCCCTGGCCACCCGGACGGGAAGGGCCACCACGAGCCCGCCGAGATGCCCCGTGGCGTAGCTCTCCGCCTCGGACCGCAGCCGCCGGTCCAGGAGCCCCTCGCCGACGGGGGTCGTGCTCACGGACTCCTGCGCGGCCCTGGTCGCCGCGGGGTCGTAGGAGCCCATGAACCCGCCGGTGTAGGAGGCGGGCGCGTTGGCCCCCGCGGCGACCGTTCCCGTCTCGGTGGTGGGCAGGAACGTCCCGAACTGGGCGTGGTTTCGCGCCATCCACGGCCCCGCCACCACGATCAGACCCGCCGCTGCCGCCACGGCGAGGGAGGTCCGGCGGGCCGGAGGCAGGGCCGCAGCCGCCCGTCCCAGCAACCAAGCGACCACGATGGCCGGGCCGAGCAGGAGACCTTCGGGCCGGGTCAGGGCGAGGATCCCCGCCAGGCCGCCGGCCACGGCAGCGCGGGGGATCGATAGGGTGGTGCCGGCGTGGCTCGTGATCGTGAGCAGCAGCAGCGCGATCACCAGCGCGGCCACCGTTCCGGATGCCAGCCGGACGTTCTCCAGGAAGAACGACGGAAGCACCGCCACGATGGCCGCCGCGATCAGGCCGGCCGTCACACCGAACAGCCTCCTCCCGACGACGCCGACGGCGGTGACGGTCCCCGCGCCGATCACCGCCCACAACAGCCGGGCCGCGAGCTCCGGAGAGGCGCTCGTCTCCGCCAGCGAGAGCAGGGCCGGGACGATCGGCATCCGAAGCGCCGTTGGCGTGAACCCACCGAAGGGTCCTGGGAGGCTGTACCCGGCCCCTCCCACCAGGTTCGCCGCGATCTGGCCGGACACGGCGTCGGGGGCCGCCGTCGAGCTCACGGCGAGACGAAGCACCAGCCCTACCACGGTCAGGGCCCCGAGTCCCGCCGCGAACAGCGACACGCGACGCCACAATCGCCACCCCGGGCTGGGCTCCGCACCCCGTTCTTCCTCCACCTCCAGCACCGGAAGGGCCGCCACCGGGCCGGGGGCGGCC